>JAGQTE010000193.1 GCA_020439175.1 Acidimicrobiales bacterium
TCGTCAACGTGGCGAGCACCGACGGCATCGCCACCGTGCTGGCGGATCCGAACACCGTGCTCGAGGCGCTCTACGACGGCCAGCGGATCTTCATCCCCGTGCGCGCCATCGCCGGGATCCTCCAGCTCGGCCGCTGACGCTGCCGGCCGGCGACGGACGTCGTCAGCTGTACCAGCCGACCACGTCCACGATGACGTGGGCGTTGCCCGAGTTGTTGAGCACGTTGAGCGAGCCGCCGGAGCCGAGCTTCACGACCACGTGGTTCGGCACCGTCTGCCCGGCGACGAAGTTGAGGTTGGACGCCGTCGGCATCGCCTGACCGGTCGGCCAGATCGTGAGGTGCGACGGCGCCGTCGGTCCCGTCACCGTCACGTTCAGCGCCACGGCCGACGCCGTCGCCGGCACCCCGCCGAGGCCGCCGACCTTGACGGTGCGCGACGTGGGGGCGGCAGGCCACGGCGTCGTCTGGGCGCCGAGCCCGTTGCGGCTGTCGAGGATCCGGGCCGGCACGACCGGGGTGAACATGGTGCCGGTCGTGGTGAAGTAGCCGACGACGTCGACGATGAGGTGCGTCTCCCCGGCGTTGTTGAAGAACTTGGCCTGGCCCGCGCTGCTCAGCCCGATGATGGCGAGGTTGGCCCGGGTGGCACCGGCGGGCACGTTGAGCGTCGACGCCAGCGGCATCGCCTGGTTCGCCGGCCACGCCGTGAGGTGCGTGCCGGTCGTGGGTCCGGTCGCTGTCACGTTGGCGACGACGGCCGTCGCCCCCGCCGGCACGCCCGAGCCGGCCACCCCCGCGAGCGTGTAGGTGCGGGTTGCCCCGGTCCCGGCGGCGAGCTTGCCGGTCACGCCTCCGGTGCCGTCGCGAGTGTCGACGAGGCGCTTCGGGTTGATGCCGTTGAAGCGGGCGCCGGCGGCGTTGTTCTCGTACCACCCGACGATGTCGGCGATGACATGGGTCGACCCGGCGTTGTTGAACAGCCCGATGTTGCCGTTGGTGCCGACCTTCACCGTGACGAGGTTCGCCGCCGTCTCACCCGCTGCCAGGTTGAGGTTCGAGCTCGTCGGCATGGTCTGGCCGGCGGGGAAGGCGGTGAGGTGGGTGGCAGTCGTCGGCCCGGTGCCGGTCACGTTGAGCACGACGGCCGTGGCGCCGATCGGCACGCCCGCCGTCCCGGCGACCTTGACGAGGCGGACCTGCCCGGCCGTCCACGGACCGATCGTCGTGCCGGTGCCGTCGCGCGAGTCGAGGACGCGGGTCGGGTTCTTCGGGAAGTAGCGGTTGGCCCCGACCTCGCTGATCGGGTCGTCGATACGTCCGACCCACGCCTGCGGATTGGCGATGGGGTAGTTGGTGCCGAACACGTTGGCGTCGTTGTCCATGTCGCCGCCGATGTAGAGGTCACCGTCGAGTCCGATGTCGAGCGCCCGCGGCTCGTCGTCGCCGTTGCTCCCGACCTTGCCCGCAGTCCACAGCACCGAACCGGTCGGCGAGGTCATCGTCGTGATGGCGTCGTACCCGCCGGCGCTCGGATACGCCACGCCGCCGAGCACGATGGTGCCGGTGGTGCGCAGGTTGATGCCGAGGTTGCCGGCCTCGTCGGTGTCGACGGCCAGCGCCCGCGTCTCGCTGCTGTCGCCCAGGGTGAACCCGTGCACGGCCGTGCCACCGATCGTCGCCGTGACGGCGAAGGCCCGTTCCACGCCCGCCGGCGCGGTCAGCACGCCGGCGCCGGTGGTCAGCGATGTCTTGAAGCCACCGACGACGACGGCGTCACCGGTGGGCAGCACGGCCAGGTCGTTCGGGTCCACCTGGGCGGCCGGGAAGGCGGCGACGGCGGTGGCGGTGCCATTGGCGCCGAACCACGCCACGAACCCCTTGGGCCCGTCGGGGTTGCGGGTGATGCCGTCGATCGACACGGGGCCGGACGACACGTGGCCGGTGATCACGAAGCCGCTGCCGTAGGGCCGCATGGCGTCGGCGTACTCGTAGGCGGTGCCCACGCCCTTCTTCTGGAGCCAGTTGAGGTTGCCGGTGCTCGAGAACTGGGCGAGGAAGAGGTCCTGGTTCGACGGCGCCGACGTGATGCTCTGGCCACCGGCGCTGAAGGTGCCGCGGAAGTGACCGAGCACGGTGGCGTTGCCGAGGGCGTCCACCGACAGGTCGATGCCGTCCTCGTCGTCGGACGAGGTGGCACCGCCGAGCTTGCGCGCCCACTGGAACGTTCCCGAGCTGTTGAACTTCACGAGGGCGATGTCGAGATCCCGGTGCTCGCCAACGTCCCGCCGCCGATCGTCATCGCCACGTTGAACGACATCAGGGCATAGACGTTGCCCGAGCCGTCGATGGCGACGCCGTGGGGGATGTCGCCCCCGTTGCTCCCGAA
>JAGQTE010000194.1 GCA_020439175.1 Acidimicrobiales bacterium
GCGCGAGACGGTGTTCGGTCAGCTCGACCTGCGCGACGTCACGCTGGTGTGCCAGGACTGGGGCGGCCTGCTCGGGTTGCGGCTGGTCGGCGAGCACCCGGAGCGCTTCGCTCGCGTCGTCGCCGCCAACACCTTCCTGCCGACCGGCGACGGCTCGCCGAGCGATGCCTTCCTGGCGTGGCGCCAGTTCAGCCAGGAGGCCGAGACGTTCCCGACCGGCGGCATCGTGAACGGGGGTTGTGCCACCGATCTGTCGCCCGAGGTCATCGCCGCCTACGACGCGCCGTTCCCGGACGAGTCCTACACGGAAGGCGCCAGGCAGTTCCCGGTGCTGGTGCCGATCACCCCCGACGATCCGGCGGCGGCGCCGAACCGCGCCGCCTGGGAGGGGCTCGCCGCCTTCGACCGGCCGTTCCTGACGGCGTTCTCGGACAAGGACCCGATCACGGCCGGCAACGACCGGCACCTGCGCGAGCGCATCGCCGGCGCCGCGGGCCAACCGCACACGACGATCGTGGGCGGCGGCCACTTCCTCCAGGAGGACGAGGGCGAGCAGCTCGCCGGCGTGGTCGTCGACTTCATCACCGCCACGCCGCGCTGAGGCGGAGCCTCCCTCACGAGGGTGGGCTCAGCGGGCGTGCGGCTCGCGCCACATCGGCCACAGCGTCGGGCCGCCCTCGGTGAGGATCTCGCCCGTCTGCTCGAAGCCGAAGCGCCGGTAGTACGCCACGTTCTCGATCTTCGATGACTCGAGGTAGGCGGGCAGGCCTTCGCGGTCGCAGCGGTCGAGCATCGCCTCGATGAGGGCGCCGCCGACGCCGCGCCCGGTGCGGCCCGGATCGGTGCCGATCAGCGCCAGGTACCAGTGCGGCTCGTCCGGGTGCGCCGCCTCGATGCGCTGCATGAGCTCCATCCCGGCCCGCAGGCGGGTGCCGAAGGCGCGGATGCCGGGGACGATCTGGCGCAGGACGTCGCTGCGGGTCGTGCGCCACCGGTTGGGTGCGCACCACACGGCCACGCCGCTGAGGTCGTCGGTGGTGTAGACGACGCCCTTGCGCCAGTCGGTCTGGATGGCCATGCGGAACTCGATGCGCGTCCGCTGGTAGCGCGACCGCGGGTTGGGGTGCAGGTAGATCTGCACCGGGTCGTCCCAGAAGGAGCGGGCGAGGACGTCGCACGCCACCGGGATCTCGTCGAGCATCAGGGCGCGGACGTGCGGGGAAGGGGCCATCAGGCGTGACCGTACAGGCCGGCGTTGAGCTTGGCGTAGACGCCCTTGGTCTGCTTGTAGAGCTTGGTGAAGGCGGCGAAGTGCCCGTCGTACACGGCGCGGTTCGCCCGATCGGGCGTGAAGGTGCGCTCGACCTGCACCAGCGCCGGGATGTCGTCCCAGCGCAGGTGCCCGAGGGCGACGCCGGCGGCGAAGGCGGCGCCGCGGGCGTTGGCGTAGCGCGGCTCGGCCATCTGGCGGATCGGCCGGTCGAGCACGTCGGCGAGGATCTGGCACCACAGGTCGGACTGCGCCCCGCCGCCGATGAAGTTGATGTGCTCGAAGCCCTTCGGGCGCTGCTTGCGGACGAACTTCTCTGCGGCGCCGAGCATCCAGCGGGTGTTGAGGGCGACGCCCTCGAACACGGCGCGCACCATCGTCGAGCGCGACGTCTCGAGGTTGAGGTTGAACCAGCTGCCGCGGATCAGGTGGTTGTCGACCGGCGTGCGCTCGCCGTTGAGCCATGGCAGGAACATCGTCCCGTCAGCTCCGGCGGGCACCGACTCGGCCATGGCGTTGAGGCGGTCGAACACGTCGTCGGGCGGCGGGCCGGAGCCCAGCGCGTCGTCGGGGTACAGGACGTTGTCGATCAGCCACAGCAGGGCCTTGCCGGCGACGTCCTGCTCGGTGGCGACCCAGTAGCGGCGCGGGATGCCGGACGGCAGGGCCGTGCAGTTGGTACCGAGGTCGGTCTTGAGGAAGTCGACGTGGCACGACAGCCACGACGACGTGCCGATGTAGAGGTGGGCGTCGAGGTCGCGCACGGCGCCCGAGCCGATGCCGGCGGCCGAGGTGTCGCCCATGCCGGCGACGACCTGCACGTCGGTCGACAGGCCGAGAGCTTCGGCGGCGCCGGGGGTGAGCGGCCCGATGACGCTGCCGGTCGGCACCAGGTCGGGCAGCTTGGTGCCGTCGATCTGGGCCAGCTCGATCAGCTCCGGGTCGTACTGCACGGCGGCGAGGTCGCGGTTGTCGGTGACCCAGTGGCCGACGATCGTGTCGTAGGACGCCACCTGCTTCCCGGTCAGCCGGCAGTTCAGGTAGTCCATCGGCTCGAGGAAGGCGTGGGCGTCGCGGTACAGCTCGGGCTTGTTGTGCTTGAGGTACAGGATGTGGCCGACGTTGTCCTTGCCCGAGAGGCTCGGGATGCCGCCCGAGCGGCGGATCCAGGTCATCGCCTTCTTGGCGTTGTAGCCGACGCCCGGCACCTCGATGCCGCCGCCGACCACGTCCTTGACGTACGGGGCGCCGCGGCTGTCCATCCACGAGATGGCGTTGTCGAGGTGGTTGCCGTGGCGGTCGACGGGCACGGTCGCCATCCACTGGGCGCCGATGCAGATGGCGACGATGTCGGTCGGGTCGACGACGCGGCGGTCGATCATGCGGCGCGAGGCGGCGACGATCGTGCGCCACCACTCGTCGGGGTCCTGCTCCACGCCGCCGCCGGGCAGCACGATGATCTCGTTCGTCTCGACCTCGTGCGCCACGACCTCGCCCCGCATCGACACGATGGCCACCTTGGGGCCGCCCGTGCCGAGGTCGATGGCGAGGACGTAGGGGCCTGTCGTCGTCGTGTCGTCGGCCATGTGCCCGCTCCGTCCGCCTGCGTCCGTCGAGCCGGTCACGCTACTGCGCGCGCCACGCTGGCGGCACCGGCTGGCGCCTCGCCGGTGGTCGGCGGCGCCGAGGGACGTTCCGCCGGTGGTCGGCCGTGGACGCGTCGCTCGGCGGGTCGCGTCGGCTGCCGGGTGGCGTCGCCTGCCCGCTAGCGTCTGCGGCCGTGACGCCGGAGCTGTTGGGCTGGATCGCCTCGATCACCTATGTGCTGCGGCTCCTGCCCCAGCCCGTGCGGCTGTGGCGCACCGGCCTGCCGGCGGGCGTGTCGACCGTGGCGGCGTGGAACGCACTGTTGTGCGACCTCGGCTGGGCCGCCTACGGCGCCTCGGCCGACCTGCCGCCCGTGCTGTGGGTGTCGGTCGTGGCCGCCGTGCCCGGCGTGTGGACGGTCGTGCTGCTGCGGCGGGAGACCCGGCCGCGCGATCTGGCGATCGTCGGGGCGTTGGCGGCGGTGTTCGTGTTGGCCGGCGTGGCCGGTGTCCTCGGCGTGGTGCTGGGGTTGAGCGTCGTCATCACGACCGGGCCGCAAGTGCTGGTGGCGCTGCGACAGTCGGACCTGCGGGGCATCGCGCCGGCGACGTGGCTGGTGTCGATCGCCGACGCCGCGCTGTGGGGTGCGTACGGCCTCGCCGTCGGGGACGGGGCGCTGCTCGGGTACGCCGCGGTGCTGTCGACGGCGGCGGTGATCGTGCTCGGGCGCATCGCGTGGACGCGACGGCTCATGGTCGGCGACGACCCCGACCTGGCCCCGGCGACGGCCACGGTGTGAGTCCCTAGACTCGCCGCCCGTGACCAACGAGCCCCGCAGCCTCACCCACGCCGAGCAGACCGTCCTGGAGGAGATCCGCCACGACCAGGCGGACTACATCAAGGTCGCCATCGTCGACATCGA
>JAGQTE010000195.1 GCA_020439175.1 Acidimicrobiales bacterium
CGGTGCCCGCTCCGGCACCGGGTGCGGCCCCGGGCGCCGGCTCCCCGGGCGCCTCGTCGACGGGTTCGGGTTCGGGCGCCGGGTCCGGCACGTCGTCGGGCAGCGGCACGTCCGGGGGGTCCTCGTCGAGCGGCTCGTCGGGCAGCGGCAGCTCCGGCTCGGGGTCGGGCGCCACGGTGACGACGGCGCCGCCGGCACCGACCACGACGGTGACGCCGGTCGTCACGCAGGCGATCCCGGCGAACGGCGGCACCGTCACCGTCCGGTGTGAGGGCACGACCGTGTCGATCGTCGCCGCCAACCCCAACGGCGGGTACGTCGTCGACGTCCGGGACCCCGGCCCGCGCGAGGTCGAGGTGCGGTTCGAGAGCAAGGACAACACGTCCACCGTCAAGGCGTCGTGCTCGGCCGGTTCCGTCGTGCCCAAGGTGCAGGAATCGGGCAAGGGCGGCTGAGGCCGGGCCGAGGGCGTCAGCCGCTGCGCGGGACCGGGCGGACCAGTTGATCGCCGGCCTGCACGAGCACGTGGGCGACGAGGTCCCACAGGTCGTCCTGGCAGCCCCCGAGCAGCCACGCCTCGATGACGCCGAGCATGGCGGCCGACATCGCCGAGCCGAGCGCACGCGGGAAGGCGTCGTGTGGTTGCGTGCCGGTGCGCGCGGCGACCTGGTCGATGACTCGGGAGCGGAAGGTCTCCATGTTCGCCGAGAACGCCAGCTGCATCTCGGGGTAGGCGTAGTAGAGGATGCCGGCCTGGACCTGCTCGGGACCGAAGGGGAAGGCGTCGTCCTTGCCCTGGTCGATCAGCCGCGTGGCCGTCTCGAACAGGGGCACCGTGTACGGCGCGTCCTCGATGGCGGACACGATGCCGTCGATCCACTCGACCAGCGGGTCGAGCGCCGCCTGTTCCTTGGTGGTGAAGTATCGGAAGAACGTGCGCTCGGACACGCCGCAGTCGGCGGCGATGTCGGCGACGCGGGTCTTTGCCACGCCGTCAGCGGTGATGCGCCGGGCGGCCGCTGCACGCAGCGCCAGGCGCGTCGCTCGCTTGTTCGCCTCTCGCCGACCCTCCGGCGGTTTCGGCTCCTGCACTGTCCCCATCCCGGTGTCGTGCATGTGCTGCGGCGGTTGTCGGCGAACCCGGAAGGTCTGACGCTGACGGAGATCTCGTCCGATCTCGGCATCGCCCAGGCGACCTGCTCGTCGATCCTCACCGAGCTCGTGAGCGCTCGCGTCGTCGAGCGCTCTCCCGACAAGCGGTACTCGTTCGGCTCGGCGGCGCTCTCGCTGCTCGACGCCGTGGCCGACCAGGCGACACCGGTCGACGTGGCGGCGCGGGTGCTGCCGTCGTTGTCGAGTCGCACGAACATGCCGACCGTGCTCACCCGGGTGGCGCCCGAGGGCATCGAGCTCCTCGAGGTGTGGTGGCCCGACGGGCGCAGCCGCTCGGTGGGGCGGATCATGCTGCCGTTCGCTGCCCCCTACGGCCTGAGCGCCGTGGCCTGGATGAGCCGATCTCGCGTCGCGTCGTGGCTCGAGGCTGGCCAGGCAGACGACGCCGCGACGGCGGACCTGCGCCGGCTGCTGCGGACGGTGCGGCGAGATCGGGTCTTCGGATGGACGGCGCGCGACGCCCGGCTGACCGGCGCCTTCGCCACCCCCGAGCGGCTCGATGACTGGCTGACCGTGCTGGCGCGACGCTCGTCGGAGCTGGAGCTGCCCGCCGCGTTGCTGCGCCACGCCCGCGTCGCGGGCATCCCCGGCCCGGACTTCAAGTCGTCGCGCCGCATCGACGTGGAGGCCATCGTCGCCCCGGTCTTCGGGTGCCGGGGCGTACCGCACCATCAGGTCGAGCTGTTCTGCGGCATGTCCGATGCAACTCGAGCCCGCCGCATGCACCTTGCCGACCTGGTGCGCGATGCGGCACGCGAGGTCACCTTACGTTCGGGCGGAACGCCTGCGTGACA
>JAGQTE010000196.1 GCA_020439175.1 Acidimicrobiales bacterium
CATGATGGATCCATGCGATTGGGGTTCTTCGACGACGAAGCCGGCTGGCCGAACCGGCGCCACGAGCCGGCGGCCCGCGCGCTCGACGACGCCCGCCGCCGCATCGCCGCCGAGCTGGCCGAGGCAGACGGCACCCCCGACGGCTCCTACGACGTCGACCTCGACGGTGCGCTCGCCTGCCGCAGCCTCGACGACGCAGCCAACGCCGTCGCCGACGTCGCCGGCGCGCTCGCCGTCGCCGCCTCCCCCGACGCCGGTCCGCTCGGGCCAGCCGGGCTCGTCGTCGACCAGGTCGCCGAGCTCACCGCAGCGGCCGCCCGGGCCGCCGAGCGGGCGGCGGCGGCCACGGTGCTCGCCGCCGTCGAAGCCGATCGTCGGGGTCTGCCCGGCCTCGACGGTCGCTCGGGACTCAAGGCCTGGCTGCGGCGCCGATGCGCGCTCGGCACCCGAGACGCAGGTCGGTACGCCCGGCTCGCCCGCTTCGTCCACCGACATCCCCTCGTCGGCACGGCGCTGGCCGACGGCACCCTGTCCACCGCGCATCTCGGCGCCATCGTCGACGCCGTCCCGGCCGACCGGCACGATCTGTTCGACGAGACGTGGACCTGGCTCGCCGACGCCGCCCGGGGACTCGACCCCGACCAGCTCGCCACGCTGATGCGCACCTGGCGGCTCCACGCCGACCAGGACCGCCCGCCGACCGACCCCGCCAGCACCAACCAGCTGCGCACCTGGGTGGGGCCCGACGGCGTCGGCCACCTCGACGCCACCCTCGATGCCGAGGCGTGGGAGATCGTCCTCGCCGCCCTCGAGCTGCACGACCGCCCCGACCCCACCGACGCCCTGCTCCCGCCCCGCTCGCGCGGCAGCCGCCTCGCCGACCAGCTGCTGCACATGGCGCGCGCCTGGCTCGGCTCCGAGCCGTCCGCGCAGGAACCAACCACCGAGACGCCCGACACGCCAGACGCGTCCGGCGGCGCCACGCCCGCCCGACCGGCGACGCCCCGGCCGAGCGCCACCATCAACGCCTTCCTCGACGTGGCGGCCCTCGACCCGGAGCTGCTGGCACAGCTCGGGCGCGCCGACCTGCTGGCACTGCGGTGCGAGCTCGAGCGCTTCGGCCCCATCCTGCCGACCACCGCCCAGCGGCTGACGTGCAACGGCTACCTGTCCCGGCTGCTGACCGCCCGCTCGGTCACCCTCGACATGGGGTTCCGCACGCCGACGTTCACCGAGGCACAGCGGCGAGCCATCGTCGCCGAGTTCCCCACCTGCCCCTGCGGGTGCGGCACGCCCGCCTCGCAGTGCGACATCCACCACATCGAGCCGTACGATCCCGAGCGCCGGCGCGGACCCACCGACCACGCCAACGGCGTCCCGTTGTGTCGCCGGGTCCACATCCTCACCCACGAGGGCGTCATCCGGCCGCGCCGCCTCGGTCCCGGCACGGTCGTCTTCCTCCGCTGCTGATCGGCGAAGCCTCCTACACTGCGCGCTCGCATGAGCGCACACGACACCGATGTCCTGATCGTCGGCGCCGGCCCGGTGGGCCTGACGTTGGCGATCGAGCTCGCCCGCGCCGGCGTCCCGCACCGACTGATCGACCGGGCAGCCGAGCCCAGTCCGCTGTCCCGGGCCGCCGGCATCCACAGCCGCACCCTGCAACTGCTCGAGCGCAGCGGGGTCATCGAGCCGTTCCTCGACGAGGGCCTCGAGGTCCGACGCGGCGAGATCGCCATGGACGGCACGCCACGCGCCTGGTTCGACCTGTCAGAGCTCGACGAGCGGTTCCCGTTCATCATCGACCTCCCCCAGGCGCGCACCGAGGCGTTGCTCGCCGACCACCTCGCCGGGCTCGGTGGCCGCATCGAGCGGGGCGTCGGTCTCGTCGGCCTCTTCGCCGACGCCGACGGCGTCGACGTCCAGCTCCAGCGCGACGGCGACGAGGCCGCCGAAGCCGTGCGCTGCCGCTGGGTCATCGGCTGCGACGGCGGGCACAGCACGGTCCGCACCTTGGCACCGACGCAGCTGCACGGCTCGTTCAAGGGCGAACGGGTCCTGCTGGTCGATGCCGAGTGCGAGTGGGACGTCGACTGGCCGGTGCTGCGGATGTCGCTGAACCGCCACGGGCTTGCCGGCTCGTTCCCGTTCACGGGGCGGCGGGCCCGCTTCTTCGCCCAACTCGGCGACCTCGACCTCGCCGACGACCCGACGCTCGACGACGCGCAACGCACCCTCGCCGACCTGCTCTCGCCCACCCTGCGCCTCACCGAGGCGCACTGGATCACGACGCTCACGCTGCATCATGGGCAGGTGCCTCGGTACCGGTTCGGCCGGGTCCTGCTCGCCGGTGACGCCGCGCACATCCACAGCCCCGCCGGCGGCCAAGGCATGAACACCGGCATGCAGGACGCGTGGAACCTGGCGTGGAAGCTGGTGCTCGTCTCCCGCGGCGCGGACGAGGCGCTCCTCGACAGCTACGACCGCGAGCGCCATCCGGTCGGCGCCCGCGTCGTGAAGCTGACGACGCGCGCCACCCGGATCGCCATGACCACCGTGCCCGGCGTCCATCGGTTGCGCGACACGTTGGTCGGCGCGATGGTCGGCCGCGACGGCGTGCGGCAGCGGCTCGAGCTCGGCCTCACCGAGCTCGACATCGCCTACCACCACAGTCCGATCGTCGGCGAGCACGTGCGCCGCGCCGCCGACGACCTCGTCGAACCCGGCGACCGCCTGCCCGACGCCGGGGACCTGGCCACCGCCCTGCCCGCCGGCCGTCACGCGGCGCTCGTCGTGCACCCGGCGACCGCGGACGACGTCACGACCGTCCTCGACGCCCTCGGCGACCTGGCCGAGGTCATCGCCGTCGTGACGACGCCGATGGCGGACCTGCCCGAGGGCGCCACCGCGCTCGTCGATCCCGACGACGCCGTCGCCGACGCGCTCGGCCTGGGGGCGTCGGGTGTCGTCGTCGTCCGCCCCGACGCCTACGTCGGCTACGTCACGGTGCCCGTCGACGGCGACGGCCTCCGGCACTACCGCACCCTGCTCGGCCTGCCGACCGGCTGAGACGCCGGCCCGCGCCGCGCGGTCAGCGGCGCAGCTCGATCGCCTCGAGGGTGATCGAGAACGGCCCGTCCTGCTTGTCGAGGATGTAGATCGTCACCTGGTCGACGGTGCTCGGGTCGAGCTGGGCCGGTGCGTCCGGCGCGGGTTCGAGGAACAGGTCGACCGGTTCGAAGCCCTCGACCGGCAGGTCGTAGGTGGCCGACACACCGGCCTGCGTGGCGAACCGCTGGATGTAGGCCCAGGGATCCCCCGCGGTGCGCAGCTGCACGACGTAGGTCTTGCCGTCGCCGGTGGCGTCGACTCGTACGGTCGAGGCACCGGCGGCGGCAGCGCCGAGCACCGGATCCGGTTCGCGCCGTGCGGAGGCGAACCCGCCGTTGTTGTCGAGCGACACCGTGCCGGCGAAGGTCAACCCGTCGGCCGTCGCGGTGACGTTCGAGTCGGACAGCCCACCCATCACCGGATCGTTGATCGTCATCCAGCGGCCCGCCTCCGTCGGGTCGCGCAGATCGATCACGGCCGCTGTCGTCGCCGTCGTCGCCGTCGTGGAAGGCGTAGTGGAAGGTGCCTGCGTGGCTGAAGCAGCCGGCGCGGTCGATGCTGCGGGGTCCGGCGAGGCGCTCCCCCCGCAGCCCGCCGCCGCCGCACCGACGAGCACGCTCAGCGCGGCCATCGCCTGTCGTGCGCCGCCGCATGCCATCCCGTCACGCTACCGACGCGGCCGGCCATCAACGCCGGCACAAGACCGGCCCGTCACCGATCAGGGTTGCCTACCGTCCGACCGGTGAGCGCGGTGGTGGGTCCTGATGGGGAGTGGACGGTCGAGTTGCGGTGGGTGCCGCGCGATCGGGACGAGTCATTGGCGGCGCGCATCCGGCGCCGATGGACGGCGATCGTCAACCGGCTGACCGACACGATCGTCGACGGCGCCGCCGACGCGCTCGGCGAGGGGCTGTTGATCGGACTCCTGGTGATCGGGATCGTGCTCGTCGCGGTGCTCGTGGTCATCCCCTTGGTGCTCATCGTGCTCGACCTGGTCGTGCTGGCGCTGATCGCCGTCGGTGCGTTCATCCTGCGCACCTGCTTCGGTCGGCCCTGGATCGTCAAGGCCCGCGCCCCGAACGGCGACAGCTACAGCTGGCGGGTCACCGGCTGGGAGCGTGCCCGGCGGCGACGGTCGCGGGTCGCCGCCGCCATCACGAGCGGTCGCTTCCCGCCGCCGGCGTTCTGAGGTGGCGCGGGCGGTCCCGGCGGATCCGGCGGGCCAGCCGATCCCCGACGCCGGCCACCAGCAGCACGACGAGCACGAGGCTGAGGGCCGACACCGCCAGGCCGGGCGCCAGACCGGGCGGCCGGTAGGCGAAGGTGACCTGCGACGTGCCGGGCGGGACCTCGACCGCCAACGCGAACCCGTCGGCGTCGACCAGCGGCTGTGGCGTCCCGTCGAGTGCAGCGGTCCACCCCGCCTGCGCCTGCTCGGCCAGGACCAGGGTGCCCGTGACGCCGTCGGGCACGGTCACGGCGATGGCATCGGCCGCCGTGCGGTCGACCTCGGCCGCCACCCCGTCGACGCCCACGACGCCGGGGTAGACGACCGCCTCGCTGGCGAAGCGTGGGTTCTCCCACACCTCGCGCGTCCCCTCGACCACCAGCGGCCCGATCCAACCGGGCACCAGCGCCTCCCGGGCGGCGAGCAGACCGCCCGCACCGTCGGTCGCCGGATCGATCACCACGTACCGCACGCCCGCCGCGGCGAGGGCGTCGGCGTCGAGGGGCAGCGTCACCTGGTCGCCGAGGCGGTCGAGCGGCCGGAACGCGCCGTCCGGCGTCATCCCTCGACCGAGCGCCACGTACGGCTCGGTCAGCCACAGCCCGCCGTCGTAGCCCTCCAGGGTGCGCGCCCCCGAGGTGATGCTGGTGTTGGCATCGGACCCGCCGACGGTCAGGTAGCGCTCGCCGCTGCCGGCGAGGAACGTGCTGATCTCGCTGACCGACGCCGCCACGAACGTCTCGTCGCGACGCAGCTCACGCCCGTAGCTCGTCGCCGCCGGCACCCCGAGCTCCACGACGACCACGACGACCACCGCCACCGCCGCCGACCCGGCGGTCGCCCATCGACGGGCGCGTTGACCCAGGGCACCCTGCGGCCGGGCGGCGAGGGTCACGGCGCCGGCGACCACCGCCAGGGCGGTCAGCCACGTCAGGCGCGTGCCCCACGAGGGGCCGTCGGGGTACGGCGGGGCGATCGCCGCCACCGCCAGGACCCCGAGACCCACGAACACCGCCCGCACCGAGCGCGACCGACCCACGAGCAGTCGCTGCGTCAGCGCCACGCTGCCCACGGCAGCGAACACCGCCACGGCCACGGTGACGAGCAGCAGCCAGCGCAACGGCACCCGGCCCTGGGACACCCCGGGCACGACGATCGCCGCCAACCGGTACACGCCCCCGCCCGGACCGAAGGCCATCAGGAAGGACACGACGCCCGTCGCGGCGAGGGCGGTGGCCGTGGCGCGCATCGTCGACCAGCCGGCGGGCCGGCGCCACAGCGCCACGACCGTCCCCACCAGCGCCAGCGCCAGCGCCGCCACGCCGAGGAACGCCGGCGCCTCGGCCGTCGGGTAGGTCAGCTCGACGGCACCGGCCCAGAGGTCACCGAACAGGCTCGGCACCATGCGGAACGGGTCGAGGACGTAGATGCCGAAGCTCGCCTGCTCGGCCAGCTCGTCGGCGGGCACGGCGCTCGAGCGCAGCAACGGCAGGGCCAGCACGAGCGCCACGGCAGTGACGCCGACGCCGAGGGCGCCCGCCGCCGCCACCCGGCCGACCGCCGCCCACGGACGGAACGGCACCCGCGCCCCGCCGCCAGGGCCGTCCTGGCCGTCGGCGTCGGCCCGGGCCCGGGCGCGCCGGTCGAGCACCCGGCCGACGAGCCACACGGCGGCCAGCACAGCGCTCAGGTGCACCTGTTGGGGATGCCCGGCGAGCAGCGTCACGGCGACGACCGCGGCGCAGGCACCGACCGCCCGCCACCGACGCTCGGGCGCAGCGCCGACGACGGCGTCGATGGCGACGAGCAGCCACGGCAGCCAGGCGATCACCGCGATCTGCTCGAAGCGCACCGAGCGCACCATCGTCGAGCCGGCGCCGACCATCACCGCCGCCGCCACGAACCCGGCCGGCACGGCGAGGCCGAGCGTGCGGCGCACCAGATGGCGCATCCCGAGGGCGAGCAGGAACAGGTGCACGGCGGTCATCGCCCCCATCGCCGCCGGGGCTCCGAACGGCCAGAACACCAGCTTGAGGGGATAGAAGATCGCCGTCTGCAGGTTGGCGCCGAACGCCGTGCCACCGAAGATCCCCGGCTCCCACCACGGCATGCGCCCCTCGCCCCACGCCCGGTAGGTGGCCTCCAGGTTCGGACCCGAGTAGGTGAGGGTGTCGTAGTCGGTCACGAAGCTGCCGGGCTCGACGAACGGCCAGGCGATCCACAGCGTGAAGACCAGCACCGCCGCCAGCTCCCAGGCGCCCGCCGAGGGGCGGCCCCACCACGGCGAGGCGGACGGCGCACCGTCGGGATCGACGGTCTGGTCGGCCGGGCGCACACCATGCCGTCTACCACATGAGGCCGTAGCCTCTGCGACGCCGAGCCGTCCGGCCCCACCATCCGAAGGGATCGACCATGCCCGAACCGCTGCACCTGACCGTCACGCTCGAGGCCCGAGGCCCGGCGGCAGCGATCACGCTGACGGATGCGCAGCTCGAGACCCTCGCCGGCGGCGCCAAGACCCCGCCCGTGACGGTCACGGTCAACGGCTCGTACACGTTCGCCGGGCGGGTCGGCCGCATGGGCGGGCAGACGCTGGTCGGGTTCAACAAGGCCGTGCGCACCGCCGCCGGCGTGGAGGCCGGCGACACGATCGACGTGGTCATCGCCCTCGACGCCGCCGAGCGCACCGTCGAGGTCCCGGACGACTTCGGCGCCGCCCTCGACGCCGGTGGTGCCCGCGCCGCCTTCGACGCGCTGGCGCCGTCGCACCGCAAGGAGTACGTGCGCTGGATCACGGAGGCGAAGAAGCCCGAGACGCGCGCCAAGCGCATCGCCGAGGCGGTCCCGATGATCACCGAGGGGCGCCCCCGCCGCTGACCGGGGAGACCCGCCACGTTCGGGGGCCTCCGGTCCACCTCAGTTCTGTGGGGCTGTCGTAATCTCGCCGGGTCCTGCTGCCATGACCCGCGAGGAGGCGCTGCCGTGGACGACGACGTAGCCGGCCTCGGCCGGCGGCGGTTCCTCGGACGTGCGGCCGTCGGCATCGGCGTGGCCTGGGCTGCACCGGTGGTGCTGTCGTCGCCGGCCGCAGCGCAGGCATCGGCAGGCGCCGGCCTGGTCGCCGTCGGCGTCGACGGGGCGCGCACGTGGACGTCTGACGCCGGAGCGAACTGGGCGTCGGCGACCACGCCGATCTCGGGCGCCGGCGCGGCCGTCGCCACCGATGGCGCCGGTTCCTGGGTCGGGGTCGGCAGCGGCACCGTGCCGGCGTGGCGGTCGGCCGGCGGCGCCGACTGGACCGATGCCACCACCCCGATCGACGGCGACGGCGCCGGCGTGGCCACCGACGGGTCGGGCACCTGGGTCGCCGTCGGGGTCTCCGGCTCGCGGGCGTGGCGATCGATCGATGCCGGTGCGACCTGGTCCGCGGCCACGACGGCGGTGGACGGCAGCGCCGACGCCGTCGCCACCGACCGGCTCGGCAACTGGGTCGCCGTCGGCTCCGGCGGCTCGCGGGCGTGGCGATCCACCGACGGCGGGCAGAACTGGGCGCCGGCGACGACGCCCATCAACGGGTTCGGCACCGCGGTCGCCAGCGACGGCGACGGGGTGTGGGTGGCGGTCGGCGGCACCGGCGCACTCGCCTGGCGCTCGACGGACAACGGCGTGACCTGGACGGCCGCCACGACGGCGCCGAACGGTCCGTGCGGCGGCGTGGCCAGCGACGCCGGCGGGCGGTGGATCGCGGTTGGCTACGGCGGCGCTCGCACCTGGGTCTCGACCGACGGCGGCGCCAATTGGGCCGCCGTGACCACACCGATCGACACCGACGGCTACGCCGTGACCACCGAAGGCGCCGGGACGTGGGTGGCGGTGGGAGACGGCAACCGCTCGTGGCGGTCGATCGACGACGGCGACACCTGGACCATCGCCAGCACGCCGACCGACGGCCTCGGCGAGGGCGTCGCCTTCGACCGGCTGCTGCCGTAGCGACGCCGGCGCACGGGCGCCCGGCCGCGACGAACATTGTTCAGGACGCTGGCAGTAACATGCCGCCACTCCGGCACGTTGGGCGCCGGCGAGGGCGGGGACGCGAGCGGACCGATGATCCAGGCGTGGCGGAATCGAGTGGCGCTGACCGTCGGGGTCACCGCTGCCGTCGTGGCGACGACGTTCACGCCCGCGCCGACCGCCGCCACCCCGGCCACCCCCGCCGCCGCGGCCAGCAGCCCCAGCCCACCGTCGGCCTGCACCACCTCGGGCTCGCCCCCCGGCGGCCTCGTCCCCTTCGAGCCGGGAGCCCCGTACAGCGGACCACCGCTGCTGCTGCCCGCCTGGGCCGACAGCGCCGGGTGGCTCAACCCGCAGCAGTACGAGACGATCGTCGACGGCGACATCGACGGCGACGGGCTCGGTGAGCTGGTCGGCCGCAACTCGTCCGGCATCGAGACGCACTCGTGGGCCCACCCCTTCCGCCTTCCCGGCGACCCCAGCGCGCCCACCACCGTCGACCAGCCGCCGGGCCAGTGGACGCAGCTGCCCCACAGCTCGCTGCCGTTCGGCGAGCGGTCGACCGCGGCGGTGATCCCGTCGAGCTACGGCGGCAACGTGCCCGGCTACTTCGACCTGTCGTACGCCTCGACGTTCCGGCTCGCCGACATCGACGGCAACCCCGGCGAGGAGCTCATCGTCCGCCAACCCCAGCTCACGCCGGGCAACTCCGCCAGCAACAACCTGCCCTACTACCAGGGCGACATCATGGCGGTGTACCGGTTCGCCAACGGGTCGTGGAACCCGACCCCGATCCCGGGACCGTCGTGGAACAACTGGGGCACCGACACGCCGAGTTGGGGGAACCACCCCACCGGCTGGTTCAACCCGCAGTACTACACGACGATCACGACCGGGAACGTCGACGGCCAGGGCGGTGACGAGATCATCGGCCGTGGGCCGAACGGCATCGAGGCCTGGACCCTCAACGCCGCCGGCACCGGCTTCGAGCTCCTGCCGGCCAACAACGCCATCCTCACCGACGCCGAGGGCTGGGGGGCCAGCGAGGCGCAGTACAGCTCCATCCGCGTGGCCGACTTCACCGGCGACGGCCGCGACGACATCGCCGCCCTTGCCACCGATCAGAACCCGTACCCGACGCAGGGCGCCGGGATGCTGCTGTACACCTACACCGGCTCCGGGTGGGGGTGGAGCGGGACGGTCACGTCGTGGATCCCGGAGAACGGCTGGGACAAGCCCGA
>JAGQTE010000197.1 GCA_020439175.1 Acidimicrobiales bacterium
TCAGGGGCGCTGGGGGTCTGCGACGGCACCGCGGGAGTGTACTGACGGCGTCAGTCGCCGGCCGGAGCGCGCCCGACGAGGCGCACCTCGCCCGACCCGGCGAGCACCTCGCCGACCTCGGAGGCACGATGTCCGGCGGCGCGCAGCACGTCGAGCGCCTTGTGCGCGGCGTTCGCCGGCACGGCGACGATCATGCCGAGCCCCATGTTGAACACCTTGGCCATCTCGTCGTCGCTGATGCTGCCCAGCCGCTGGATCTCGCCGAAGACGCGCGGCGGCTCCCAGCCGCGCCGGTCGACGACGGCATCGGTGTGCGGGGTCAGCATCCGCACGAGGTTGCCGGGGATGCCGCCGCCCGTGATGTGCGCCACGGCGTGGACGTCGACCGCGTCGGTCAGGGCCAGGATCGCCGGGGCGAAGATGACCGAAGGGGCGAGCAGCTCGTCGGCGAGCGAGTGGTGGGCACCCGCGTAGGCGGGCTCGTCGAGACGCCGACCGGCGACATCGAAGAACACCCGCCGCGCCAGCGAGTAGCCGTTGGACCGCAGGTTGGTCGACGGCAGGCCGATCAGGACGTCGCCCGGGCGCACCGCCTCGCCGGTGATCAGCCGATCGCGATCGGCGACGCCGACGGTGAAGCCCACCAGGTCGAACTCGCCGGGCTCCATGGCGCCGGGGTGCTCGGCCATCTCGCCGCCGATCAGGGCGCAGCCCGCCTGGCGGCAGCCTTCGGCGACACCCTCGACGAGCTGCTCGATGTGATCGGGGTCGAGCTTGCCGACCGCGATGTAGTCCAAGAAGAACAGCGGTTCTGCCCCTTGGCACGCCACGTCGTCGACGCACATGGCGACCAGGTCGATGCCGATGGTCTCGAAGTGCCCGGCCGCCTGAGCGACGAGCGCCTTGGTGCCGACGCCGTCGGTCGAGGACACGAGCACAGGTCGCTTGTAGCGCTTGGCGTCGAAGCCGAACAGCCCCCCGAAGCCGCCGATGTCACCGATGACCTCAGGGCGGAAGGTGGACCGGACCTTGGCCTTGATGCGCTCGACCGCTTCTTCGCCGGCGGCGATGTCGACGCCGGCGGCCTCGTAGGTCTCCCCCATCGTCAGCGCGCCCTCACTGCTGGGCCTGCCGGGCGCGCCGGGCCGCGTCGGCAGGCAGCTCGGGCGTGTCGCCGAACAGCGTCAGCCCGCCCCCGTGCTGCTCGACGAGCTGCTCGCGCTCGTGCGGTGCGCAGCCGCTCTTCTCGAGGACGTCCTTGGAGAGCTCGACGGGGACCTCGACCGGGTAGTCACCGGTGAGGCAGGCGTCGCAGAACCCGGCACCACCCGTCCCTGTCGCCAACTTCAGGCGATCGAGGGTGAGGTAGGCCAACGTGTCGACGCCGAGGTAGTCGCGGATCTCGTCGATCTCGAGCTGCGCTGCCAGCAGCTCGCTGCGCGTCCCGGTGTCCATGCCGTAGAAGCACGGCCACTTGTAGGGCGGCGAGCTGATGCGCATGTGGACCTCGAGCGCCCCCGCCTCGCGCAGCATGGCCACCATCGCCCGGGTGGTGGTGCCGCGCACGATCGAGTCGTCGACCACCACGAGGCGCTTGCCGGCGATGTTGTCGCGCAGCGGGTTGAGCTTCATGCGGACACCCAGCGCCCGCATCTGCTGGTTCGGGGCGATGAACGTCCGGCCGATGTAGCGGTTCTTCACCAGGCCCTGCCCTTGCGGGATGCCGCTGGCCCGGGCGAAGCCCTCGGCGGCGGGGATGCCCGACTCGGGGACGCCCATCACCATGTCGGCCTCCGCCGGCGCCTGCTCGGCCAGCAGCTCGCCCATGCGCACGCGGGCGTGGTGCACGTTCTGGCCGTAGAGACGTCCGTCGGGGCGGGAGAAGTAGACGAACTCGAACAGGCAGAGGCGGGGCTCGACCCGGTGCTGCTCGTACGGACGCAACGACCGGTAGCCCGTGGCGTCGATCACGATCGCTTCGCCCGGCTCCACCTCGCGCACGAAGTGGGCGCCGACGACGTCGAGCGCGGGGGTCTCCGACGCCAGCACCCAGCCGTCGTCGAGCTTGCCGAGGCACAGTGGCCAGAAGCCGTGCGGGTCCCGCACGCCCACGGCGCGCCCTTCGTCGAGGAGCGTGAACGAGAACGCCCCCTCCAACCGCGGGAGCACCTTGAGCAGTGCCCGCTCCAGCGCTCGACCGTCGCTCGTCGGCTCGGGGTTGGCGGCGAGCTCGGCGGCGATCAGCTCCGCGACCAGGTCGCTGTCGGAGGTGACCATGCCCTCGAGCATCCCGGCCTCGGCGGCGAGCTCGGCGGTGTTGGTCAGGTTGCCGTTGTGGGCCAGCGCGAACGAGTGCGCCCCGACGTTCCGATAGAACGGCTGCGCGTTGCGCCAGGTGCTGGAGCCGGTCGTCGAGTAGCGGACGTGACCGATGCCGACGTGACCGGTGAGCGCGGCGAGCGTGCGATCGTCGAAGACGTTCGAGACCAGGCCCATGTCCTTGACGACGGTGATCGTGTCGCCGTCGCTGATCGCCATGCCCGCCGCCTCCTGGCCGCGGTGCTGCAGGGCGTACAGCCCGAGGTAGGTCATGTGGGCGACGGGCTGCCCGGGCGCGTAGACGGCGAACACGCCGCACTCGTGTCCGGGGGTCTCGTCGGGGTGCGCCTCCACCACCTCGGCCGCAGGGCCAGAGCCGGGATGCACGGGGTCGGCCACGGGGGTCACCCTAGCGCCGCGCCGCGGTCGGGCCGCACATCGGCGCGCGGCGCGCGACACCGTCCGTACACTCTCGCCGTGCCCCTCGACCTGACCGCTGCGGCAGCCCTCCTCGACGGCGTCTGGACCCGCGACATCGAGCCCACGCTCGCCGACTACATCCGCATCCCGAACGTGTCGCCGGCCTTCGACGCCGACTGGTCGACGCACGGCCACATGGATCGAGCCGTGACGTTGCTGGCCGACTGGGCGCGGGACCGCCCGATCGCCGGGTTGACGGTGACCCGGCGCGACCTGCCGGGCCGAACGCCGGTGCTGGAGCTGCGCGTCCCGGCGTTCGGCGACGCGGCCGACGCGCCCGAGGTGCTGTGCTACGGCCACCTCGACAAGCAGCCGCCGATGGACGGTTGGCGCGACGGCCTCGGCCCGTGGGAGCCCGTCCGTGAGGGCGACCGGCTCTACGGGCGTGGCGGCGCGGACGACGGCTACGCGCTCTTCGCCACCCTCGCCGCCGTGGAGGCCGTCCAGGCCTCGGGGGGCAGCCACGGACCGCTCCTCGTGCTGATCGAGGCATCGGAGGAGAGCGGCAGCTCGGACCTGCCGGCCCACCTCGAGGCCATGGGCGACGCGCTGGGGCGTCCGGCGCTCGTCGTGTGCCTCGACTCAGGTGCCATCGACTACGAGCGACTGTGGGTGACGACCTCGCTGCGCGGCATCGTCATCGTGCACCTGCGGGTGGACGTCCTGACCGAGGGGGTCCACTCGGGCTCAGCCGGCGGTGTCGTCCCGTCGTCGTTCCGGATCGCCCGCCAGCTCCTCGATCGCCTCGAGGACGCCGCCACCGGCGACCTACGCATCGATGCGCTGCGCGTCGACATCCCCGACGAGCGCGTCACCCAGGCCGAGGCGACGGCGGCAGAGATCGCGACGGGGACCGGCACGTCCGACGTGGCGTTCCCGTACGCCGGGGGCACGCGACCACACGGCACCACGCTGGCCGAGCAACTGCTGCGCCGATCGTGGCACCCGAGCCTCGAGGTGGTCGGCGCCGACGGGCTCCCGGCCACCGCCGACGCCGGCAACGTGCTGCGACCCACGACCGCACTCCTGCTGTCGTTGCGCGTCCCGCCGACGGTCGATGCCCACGATGCTGCCGACGCGGTCGCCGCCGCCCTGACGGCGGATCCCCCGCACGGTGCCGCCGTCACCGTCACCGTGCGCGGCGCCGAATCGGGCTGGGCGGCCCCGCCCACCGCACCGTGGCTCGACGCCGCGCTCGCCGCCGCGTCGGAGGCCGCCTACGGCCGGTCGGCGCGCGCCATGGGCGAGGGCGGCACGATCCCGTTCATGGGCATGCTCGGGCGGCGGTTCCCCGATGCGCAGTTCGTGATCACCGGCGTCCTCGGGCCGGGATCGAACGCTCACGGCCCCAACGAGTTCATCGACCTCGCCTACGCGCGCCGGCTCACGCTCGCGGTGGCCTCGCTCCTCGACGCCTCCGCCCGGCACAACCGGCCGTCCGCCTGAGGTGCGCGACGGGGAGGCAGCTGCCGAGGCCGGCGCTGGGCCCGGTCAGGGCTCGGCCGGCGTGCAGACGACGACGGGGATGTCACGCTCGGTGTTGCGCTGGTAGCCGTCGTAGCCCTTGTACGCGGCGACGATCGTCGGCCACAGCTCGGCCTTCTCGTCGGGTGCAGCCGTCGTCGCCACGAAGGGTCGGGTGACGCCGTCGATCGTGAGCTCCACCCGAGGCTCGGCCACCAGGTTCTTGTACCACGCCGGGTGATCGGTCGAACCGCCGTAGGAGGCCACGAGCACGACACGCTCGGGTTCGCAGATCGGCGCGGTCAACATCGTCGACCGCCGTTCGCCGGTCTTGCGGCCGATGGTGTGCAGCTCCAGCGGCTGCATGCCGAGCATCTTCTTCGGGAACCGGCCTCCGGTGATCGCGAGCAGCGCACGGTGCCCGTGCTCGAGCGCCCACGCCCCTGCGGCGATGACGGGGTCAGGTGTGCGCATCGCTCAGCCCTGGGTCGTTCCGGCGCCGACGGCCTCGGGCAAGCGATCGCGGTAGGCGGCGGTGGCATCGGCGAGCGCCACGTCGACCAGGCCCTTCACCGAGATGCGATCGCCGGAGGCGACGCCGATGCGCGTCGCCGAAACCCCCGCCGCCTCGAGCGTCTGCTCGACCGTGGTGAGCCGCTCCGGATCGACGCAGAGCACGGCCCGCGACGGCGACTCGGAGAACAGGGTGGCGGCGTCCGGGACGCGCGCCACCTGCACGCCGATGCCCGAGCGGACCGCCAGCTCGGCCAGGGCCAGGCCGAGCCCGTCGGACGCCACGTCGTGCACGCCCCAGAGGAGGTCGCCGAGGACCAGGCTGCGCACGGCGGCGCACACGGCAGCGTGATCGGCCCAGTCGATGGTCGGGAGGGTGCCGGTGCGGTGCCCACGGTTGCGCGCCCACAGCGACCCGTCGAGGACGGGCTGGGTGTCGCCGACGAGCAGCA
>JAGQTE010000198.1 GCA_020439175.1 Acidimicrobiales bacterium
GGTTGGCGCCGGCGTCGGTGATCGTGCCGGAGAATACGGCGCCGAGCTCGACCATCGTCACGTCCTCGATGTGCGTGCCGCTCTCGGGAACGGTGATGGTGGATGATGCGGCGAACGTGGCGGCGTCGCCGCTGAAGCGGTCGGCGTAGGTGGTGCCCGGGTCGCGGAACAGCATCCGGTAGGTGCCGGCGGCGACGGGGACGCTGTAGTCGCCGTTGCCGTCCGTGGTGGTCTGGGCGATCGTGCTGCCCCACACCGGGTCGAGCACGAACACGTCGATGGCGGGGATGGGGTTGGCGCCCGTGTCGGTGACCGTGCCCGAGACGGTGCCGGCGGCGCTGGCCGGCGATGCCAGGAGGGTGAGCAGCCCGCCCACCAGGGCCACACCGATGGCGAGGAATCCCGCCAGGGTGCCGAACGTGGTCCGCGTGCGCTTCGCCGCCGCCGGGACCGGAACCTGCGATCGGTCGCGCATCGCCGCCTCCAGTTGTCGAAGGCCGCAGGCTACTGCAGCAACCGGCGCCATCGCTGGGCCGCTGGATCGCAGTGGGTCACCATCACCAGGGCGTGGCGATGTGGCTGCGAACATGGACGGCGGTGGCCGCAGAACCTGTGTCGATCTTCGCGGCGCGCATCGACCCCGCCGGGGTCCTCGGCGCGCTCGCCCGGGCGTCGGCGCGCGTCGTGACGGACGGCGGTGACGAGCACTGGCGTCGCGCCGAGGCGAGCTTCGACGCGGGCGGCCTCGAGCACGCCCCGGTCGTCCTCGTGCACGACAGCCTGCGCTACCGGGGACCGGGGTGGCGCACCGAGCTGGCGTTGCTGCGCGAGCAGGTCGGCTCGTTCCCGCCGAGCTCGCAGCGCTCCGACGTGGTGCGCGCCGTCGCCGGCTGCCGGTTCGTGGTGTCGTCGGACCGCGGCTGCCTCGTCGACTTCGAACGATCCGATGCACGCAGCGCCGCCGTGCTCACGGTGGCGGACCAGCTCGACGGGTTGATCGTCACGCCGTCGGGCGTGCGCGACCCGGCCGGCCGCGTGCTGGTCGGTGCCAACGGCGGGGACCGTCTGGCGCGGGTGCCCATCGGTGCGGCGACGGTCCCGACGGGCGAGCTGCTCGGCTCATGGGCCAGCGGGGACGACGGCGAGCCCGACGCGGCCCGGGTCGCCCGCCGGGCGCTGGCGTTGGCCGCCGTGTCGAGCCGCGCCTTCCTCGAGCAGATGCCGACCGACGCCGGCGACATCGAGCTCGAGCGGGTCAAGCTGCACGCCTGGGTCGACAGCGTCGACATCGCCGACGACCTCGAGCCCGAGGAGTGGCGCCTGCTCCAGACGCGCGTCGGCAGCCTCAACCCGAGCCGCGCCGTCGACGCCGCCTGGCGGTTCGAGGGCCTGACGGTGCTGGCATGGGCGCTCGGCCGGGCCGAGGTGCCGCCGGATCATCAGCTCGTCGAAGCGACGGCGCTGTTCCCGTCGATCGGCTTCTTGGACTACGAGGCGTCGCGCCGGCTCGTCGAGTCGGCTCGGCTGCGGCCCATCGCCGAGATCGAGGACCTCGCCGACCGCCTGGCGGTGCTGTTGGAGCAGCTGCGCGGCATGCGGCGCCGCAAGCGCGACCAGGAGCTGACCCGCACGGCGCGCGCCGGCTACGCCGCCGCCTTCGCCTCCGCCGGGTTGGGACGCGGCGCCTGGGAAGGTCCGGCGATGGGCGAGCTGGATCAGGCGCCGACGACCGAGGCCGATGTGGCCCAGGTCGAGAACATCGTCCTGGAGCGCCTCATCGCTGCCACCTGGCTGCTCGACGGCGGCACCTACTCCCACACCGACGTCTGAACCCGGCCGACCCCGACCGAAATTGGGCTCACGATTCCGGAGTGTCGGAGGTTCCAGCCCAATTTCGGGTGAGTTCGGGGGTGAGCCCCGCCGAACCGGGGTGACGGGCTACTTGCCTTGGAAGTCGGGGGTGCGCTTCTCGAGGAAGGCCTTGGGGCCCTCCTTGGCGTCGGCCGAGGCCATGACGACCATGCCGATCTCCATCTCCTTGGCGAAGGCGTCCGTCTCGGCGAGGCCGTCCGAGGCCAGCACCGCCTCCTTGATGCCGACCACCGCCAGCGGGCCGTTGGCGGCGATCTTGTCGGCGTAGACCCGTGCCGCGGCGAGCGCCTCGCCGTCGGGGACGACCTTGTTGATCAGCCCCCACTTCTTGGCCTTCTTCGGCGAGATGGCGTCGCCGACGAGCAGGAGCTCCATGGCGTGGGCGTAGGAGATCTGGCGCGGGAGCCGGATGGTCGACGCCGACATCGGGAACAGGCCGCGGCGCACCTCGGAGATGGCGATCTCGGCGCTCTTGCCCGCCACGCGGATGTCGGTGGCCTGCAGGATCTCGGTGCCGCCGGCGTAGCAGTACCCCTCGATGGCGGCGATCAGCGGCTTGCGGGTGCGGTACTCCTTCAAGAAGCCCTTGAAGATGAGCGAGAAGTCGTTCTTGATCCGCTCCTCGAACTCGTTCTCGGTCGGCTTGCCCGACAGCATCGCCCCGACGAGGCGGTCGAGGTCGGCGCCGGCCGAGAAGTTGCCGCCGGCCCCGGTGAGGATGGCGACCCGCACGTCGGGGTCGCTGTCGATCATGTCCCAGGCGTCGCAGAGCCGGCACAGGACCTCGGCGTTGAAGGCGTTGCGCTTGTCGGGACGGTTCAGGGTGACGGTCACGACGTGCCCGTCGCGCTCTACGAGGACGGCTGGTTCGCTCATGGGGCGTCACGCTAGAGGAGGATGTGACGACCCGTCAGATTCCCTCGACCACTCGAGAGCGGCCCGGCCGGTTCAGCCCAGGCCGACCGAGCGGGCGAGCTCCCCGAACGCCGCCGCCGTCCGCTGCACGGCGGCGACCTCGTCGTCCCACAGGTCGAGCTGCTCGACGACAGCGCCCTGGTTCGACAGCCGAACCGGCACGCCCGTGACGGCGTCGAGGTCGCAGAAGCGACCCTCGACCTCGACCTGCGCCGCCGTGAACGCCATCGTGCCGTCGCCGATCGTCCGCACCAGGTTGGCGACGGCCTGCGCCGTGCCGAGGGGCGTCTTGGCGCCGGTGAGGTGGGCGTAGAAGGGCTTCACCGCCGCCCGGACGTCGGGCGGCAGGGCCTCGAGCAGCGCGTACGCGCCGTCGTAGTCGGCGGCCACCATCAGCCGGCGCAGGGCGTCGAACGACTCGCCGATCGACGGCGCGTCCTGGCGGCGCAGCGCCAACGCCGGCTCGGCCTCGCCGCGTCGCCGGTCCGCCCACGAGGACACGGTGCTCCAGCACGGCACCTGCCCGGCGCCGTGCTCGCCCAGGACGAAGCCCTGCACCTGCTCGCGGCGCAGCCCGAGGTCGCGTGCCAGCTCGCGCCGGAACCGCATCGTGTCCAGGTGCGCGCCCATGCCGATCACCCGGGCCGGGTCGTGGCGTCGGGCGAAGCTGCGCACCGCCAGCTCGACGGGGTTCGACACGACCAGCACGAACTCCTGCCCGTCGAAGCGCCGCCCGAGCTGCTCGGCCCACGTCTCGAACAGCGCCACGTTCTCGGCCGCCAGCTCGTCGCGGGGTGTGACGGCGTTGGGGTCGGTGGACACCGTGCGGCCGGCGGCGAAGATCACGACGTCGCCGTCGACGGCGTCGGGGTCGCTGACCCAGTCGAGCGCCGGGAGGTGCTCGGCCTCGGCGTCCTTGAGGTCGACGGTCAGCCCGCGCACCAGCACCTCGGACGGGCCGCCGGCGCGGGCGACGAGCTGGATGGCGCCGCTGCGCGGCACGGCTCGCTCCTCGATGAGGGTGACGGCGATCTGGCGACCGATGTCGCCGCCGGCGCCGACGATCGAGACGCGCACGCGCTCAGCCGAGGTTCGTGACCGGCGGGCAGCTCTTGCCGGCGGCCGATGCCGGGTCGTTGACGAACGCCACCACGAGGTCGCGGGCGCAGTCGCCGGAGAAGAACACGCCGTGCCCGGAGCCCTCGACCTCGACGTAGGTCGAGTTCGGCAGGCGGGACGCCGTCAGCTGGCTCCAGGCCGGCGGGGTGATGGGGTCGAACGTGCCGGCCAGCACGAGCGACGGGATCTCGACCGACGTCTTCGCCAGCTCGCGCGACGGGAGGTTCCACGCCGAGCAGATGTCGAAGATCGTCGCCCGGTCGGTGACGAACTTCGTGCGCATCGGCTCGGGGATGTCGGCCGACAGCGCGTCCATTGTCGCCTTGTCGTCGAACGGCACCTCCTCGGTGCAGTCGAGCAGGTAGAAGAGCCCGTTCGAGAACGACGGCCGGCGCTCGACGTCGTCGGTGGCGTTGATCGACAGCCCCACGGCGTTCTGCAGGATCATGAGGCCGGCTTC
Organism: Acidimicrobiales bacterium; assembly: GCA_020439175.1. Taxonomy (GTDB): domain Bacteria; phylum Actinomycetota; class Acidimicrobiia; order Acidimicrobiales; family Acidimicrobilacustridaceae; genus JAGQTE01. The sequence continues at coordinate 4,367 of JAGQTE010000198.1, forward strand.
GGGGTCGGACTTGGACACGGTGAGCGCCTCGGGGATCGCCGAGGCGGCGCCGCTGTCGTAGAGGTAGGAGAACAGCTGGTCGACGTAGTCCTGGCCGGTGAACTGGTACTCGACGACGTCGTTGTTGAGCTTCTGCGTGAGGAAGGTGATGGGCTCGGCGTCGAGCTGCTCGATCACCTGCGTCAGCGCGCCCTGCAGGTCGGGGTACTTGCTGTCGCAGCTGGGGATGGAGGCGCACGAGTCGAAGACGGCCTTGAGGGCGCGCCAGGCGTTGGCGGGCCCCTGGTCGACCAGGTGCGGCTCGAACGGGTAGTTCGAGTCGAGCACGGCGCTGCGCACGCTGGCCGGGTAGTCGTTCATGTACTGCAGCGCCAGGCGGGTGCCGTAGGAGACGCCGAACACGTTGAGCTGGGGGTAGCCGAGCTGCTTGCGCAGGTCCTCGATGTCGGCGGCGGCGTCGATGGTCGAGAAGTTCTCCAGGCCGTGGGCGGCGTCGAGGCGCGAGAAGCACTCCTTGACGGCATTGACCTGCTCGGCCAGGTACTCACCGGCGTTGAGGGTGACACGATCCTCGCCGATCGTCGTCAGCTCGTAGTTGCAGTTGAACCGTGGCGACGAGTAGCCGGTGCCGCGCTGGTCCATGATCACGATGTCGCGGTCGGCCAGGAACGGCGACGGCGGGATGGCCCACAGCTCGAGCGTGGCGAGGGCGGAGCCGCCGGGGCCGCCCTCGAGGTACATGACCGGGTCGGGCTTCTTGTCGGGGTTGGTCGACTTGATGACGACGACCTGGAGCTCGACGTTCTTCTCGAGCGGGTTCTGACGGTCCTCGGGCACGGTCAGCGTGCCGCACTCGACCTCGTTCTGCAGCGCCGGGTCGTCGATGCCGCGCACGGTGCAGGCGCCCTGGGTGGCGTACTTGGCGATGTAGGGCTTGGGCGGCTTGGTGGTGGTCGATCCGCCGAACGTCGGCGTCGCCAGGTTGGGCGGCTTCTCCTCGCTGCACGCCGCACCGAGCAGTCCGACGCTGGTCACCAACGCCACCGCTGCCACGAGGCGCGCGCCTCGACGCGTCCGTTCCCGACCTGTTCCTCGCCGCACGGGCTGCCTCCTCGTCCCCCGGACTGTGGTGCGAACCGCTCACACCACAGCGTTGGCCATTCTGCCAAGCGCAGCGACCCTGCGTGGGTCAGCCCAGGACGAGCTCGGCCATCTGGCGCAGCTTGGCGGTGTCGCCGGTGGCGTAGACGAGCAGCGTCGACACCGGGCTCTCGTCCCAGGCGGCGAGGCGGTCGCGGATGCGCTCCGGCGGTCCCACCAGCGAGATGGCGTCGGCGAACTCGTCGGGCACCATGGCGATGGCCTCGTCCCGACGGCCCTCGAAGAAGGCGTCTTGGATGGCGATCGCCTGCTCCTCGAAGCCGAACCGGCCCATGAGCTTGGTGTGGTAGTTCTGGCCCTTGGCGCCCATGCCGCCGATGTAGAAGGCGAGCATCATCTTGACCGGCGCCAGCCCCTCCTCGACGGTGTCGGTGATGTTGACCTGGACGCCGGCGACGATGTCGAAGCCGTCCTTGGCGCCGGCGAGCGAGCCGGCGTACACGTCCTGGTGGTAGGGCGAGTAGTACAGCGGCAACCAGCCGTCGGCGATCTCTGCGGTCTGCGCCACGTTCTTGGGGCCCTCGGCGCCGAGGTAGATGGGCAGGTCGCGCCGCAGCGGGTGGGTGATGGCCTTGAGCGGCTTGCCCAACCCGACGCTGCCCGGGCCGCGGTAGGGGTGCTGGTAGAACTCGCCGTCGAAGTCGAGCGGGTCCTGGCGGGCCAGGACGCGGCGGATGATCTCGACGTACTCGCGGGTGCGGGCGAGCGGTTTGTTCGATGGCTGGCCGTACCACCCCTCGACCACCTGCGGGCCGCTCACGCCGAGGCCGAGCTGGAACCGGCCGTTGGAGATGTGGTCGAGGGTGATGGCCGCCATGGCGGTCGCCGTCGGTGTGCGGGCGGCGAGCTGCACCACCGACGTGCCGAGCTTGATGGTGGAGGTGTGCCCGGCGATCCAGCCGAGCGGCGTGAAGGCGTCCGACCCCCAGGCCTCGGCGGTCCACACGGAGTCGAACCCGAGGCGCTCGGCCTCCTGGGTCACGCTGATCACGTCGGGCGGCGGCAGCTGTCCCCAGTACCCCCACATCAGGCCGAGCTTCATCGGTCGCTCCTTTGCGCGGGGTCCGTGCCCCTCCGTCGTGCTCGCCGCGCCGGGTCAGCCCTGCGCCGGCGCGCCACGGTAGCGGACCTGACGATCCGTCAGGTATTGGGTGCGCCGGTCAGCGGAGCCGGCGCAGCACCTCGGCACAACGGTCGCCGTAGCCGCCGCCGAACACGATGGCGACCGCGGCGTCCATGGTCAGGCGTGGGGTTGCTCGAGCGCGTGGGTGTCGACGAGGTGGTCGAGCAGCCCGGTGCAGGCGGCGTGGATGAGGTCGTACACGTCGGCGAAGCCGTCCGGGCCGCCGTAGTAGGGGTCGGGCACCTCGGCGGCGTGGCCGTCGGGGACGGCGGGGTCGAAGCTGCGCAGCAGCACCGCCCGCTCTCGCAGGTGGCCGTCCGGGGCGACGTCGTGCAGGTCGGCGAGGTTGGTGCGGTCCATGGCCAGGATCAGGTCGTAGCGCTCGTAGTCGCCGGGGTGGAACGCCCGGGCGCTCGACCGCATGGCGACGCCCCGGCGTCCCGCCTCGGCGGTGGCGCGCTCGTCCGGCGGGTCGCCGACGTGCCAGCCCGACGTTCCGGCGCTGTCGACCTCGATCCGCTCCGCCAGCCCGGCGCGCTCGACGAGGTGGCCCATCACCGCCTCGGCGGTCGGGGAGCGGCAGATGTTGCCGAGGCAGACGAACAGCAGCCGGATCGGCTCGCCGTCCGGTCGTCCGCCGCCGTCACCGGTGCGGTCGTGGTCGGTGCGGTCGTCGGGTTGGTGCTCGCTGTGGCGCTCGCTGTGGTGCTCGATGGGATCGTCGCCCTTTCGGATCGGAGCTGCGGTGACGGTAGCGGAGGGCCGTCGCCCGCCGATCGAGTGTGCA
>JAGQTE010000199.1 GCA_020439175.1 Acidimicrobiales bacterium
ATCGACGGTGCGCGACGGCGGGCGCCGGAGGAGTGAGGGGACGAGCGATGGCGACACGGCGACCGACGATGCTGCTGATCCTGCCGCGCTCGGAGATCAACGGCCTGCACCGCGTCTTCGGGCACCGCTTCGTGCCGTTGGCCCTGATGACGGTCGGCGCACTTGCCGAACGCGAGGGCTGGGACGTCACGATCGTCGATGAGACCTACGACGATCTCCCCGATGAACGACCGGACCTGGTGGGCATCACGGTGTGGACGCTCTTCGCCACGCGCGCCTATCGCATCGCCGACGCCTACCGCGCGCGAGGCGTGCCGGTCGTCCTCGGCGGCGTCCATGCCTCGATGCTCCCCGGCGAGGCGCTGCGCCATGCCGACGCCGTCGTCGTCGGCGAGGCCGAAGCGGTGCTCGCCGAGGTACTCGCCGACGCCCGAGCCGGGACGCTGCGCGGGATCTACCGCGGCAACTGGCAGCCGATGGAGGCGTCACCGACCCTCGACGACATGAGCCACCTCTACGACCGGTTCCCGCCGTGGCGCTACTGGCCGCAGTACTCGGTGCAGACCACCCGCGGCTGCCGGTTCAACTGCGACTACTGCTCGGTGATCCGCATCAACGGTCGCGGCGCCCGCCATCACAACCCGCACGACGTCATCGCCCAGCTCAAGCGGCGCACCGAGCGGAACCGGCTGACCGCCGGCCTGATGTTCACCGACGACGACTTCGGATCGGACCTCGACTACACGACCGAGCTTCTCGAGGCCATGGTGGCGGCCGAGGTCAAGGTGGCGTGGACGGCACAGTCGAGCATCGGCATCGCCCGGCATCCCGAGCTGTTGGCGCTGGCGCGGCGCGCCGGTTGCAGCGTGCTGTTCCTCGGACTCGAGAGCATCACCCGCGAGTCGCTGCTCGAGGCCAACAAGAAGAACCGGCCGAGCGAGTACGCCGAGCTGATCGGTCGTATCCACGACGAGGGCATCGCCGTGGAGGGGGCGTTCATCTTCGGCTTCGACCACGACGGCCCGTCGGTCTTCGCCGACACGATCGACTTCGCCGACGAGATCGGCATCGATCTGACGTTCCTCAACATCCTCACGCCGGCACCGGGCACGGCGACGTTCGCCCGGCTGTGGGACCAGGGACGCATCGTGGACTTCGACTGGTCGCACTACACCGGCTACCAGGCGGTGTTCGAGCCGGAACTGCTGACGCGCGCCCAGCTCGAGGCCGGCCTGCGGTCGGCCTATCGCGACTTCTACGCCCGCGGCCGACGCACCCGCCGATTCCGGCGCCACCTCCGTCAGCTCTCGCCCGACATGGCCGCCGTGCTCGCCGCCATCAACTGGAGCTTCGGTCGTGAGTTCCACGACATCCGCGTGGCGTCGGAGCCGACGTACGCCGCGCCGCAGGTCGAGCTCGAGCGGCTGGCGCGCACGTCGCGCGCCGACGCCAACGACGCCATCTGGCTGGCGGCCGACCAGGTCGACGGCGGCGCCGGACACGGCCACAGCACGCCCGTCGCCCTCGGCCGGCCCCGTGCCGGCTCGGCGGCCTGACGGTCACCATGCGGCACGCCCTGTACCTCCCGCCGTTCGGCGAGCTCGCCGACGTCCGCGCCCTGGCCGAGATCGCCGCAACCGCCGAGGATGCGGGCTGGGACGGGTTGTTCCTGTGGGATCACCTCCTGCGCGCCGAACCGGGCGCCGAGGACGTGGCCGACACCACCGTCGCCCTCGCCGCCGTGGCGTTGGCGACCGAACGCGTGC
>JAGQTE010000200.1 GCA_020439175.1 Acidimicrobiales bacterium
CCGGCGCGCCGCCGCCCTCGGCGCCGACGTCGTCTACCCGCCCGTCGACCAGCCCTACGGCTACCGCGAGTACTCCGCCCGCGACAGCGAAGGCCAGCTCTGGTCCTTCATGGCCCCCCTCACCTGACACCGCCCAGCCACAGCCAGTGGCCTCGGCCCATCGTTCTGGTAGTGAAACCGCGCCAGGAACGGCGCGGTTTCACTACCAGAACGCTTGGGTGGTCGCCGGGTTGGCGTCAGCGGGAGCGGAAGGCGGTGGCGGGGTCGACGGCGAGGACCGAGCGCAGTGGCACCAGCGCCGCGGGGATGCCGACGAGGACGGCGCCGAGCAACGTGACCAGCACGTCGCGGGGGCCGAGCACCAGCTCGATGTTGGGCAGCGACCGGTCGATGACGGCGCCGAGGCCGAGCGCCGCCAGCACCGCTACCGCCGTCGCCGCCAGCACCGCCCACGCCGCCTGGGACGCCACCACGGCGGCGAGGCGACCGGGCGTGGCGCCGAGCGCGGCGACGATGCCGTACTCGCGCCGCTTGGCCGTCGTGATCGACGACAGGGTCAGCGACACCAGCGCCAAAGCGATGACGAAGCCCAGCACCCGCATGGTCGTGAACAGCTCGGCGTACATGTCGCGCACGAGTGCCGCCTCTTCGGCGCTGAAGGCTTCGGCCGTCTGGACCTTCGCGCCGGGGACGTCGACGTTGACGGCGTCCGCCAGCACCTCGGGCGAGCTCGAGCCGTCGCTGCCGACCAGCACGTAGTTGAGGCCCGGCCCCGCCCCGGCGGCGAAGTCCTCGGCCGACAGGAACACCGAGGTGCACGCCACGCTGGTCAGCCCCTCGCTCAGGCCGGCCACCCGCCGCTCGACGCCGAACACCTCGACCTCGTCTCCGACGCCGACGCCCAGCTGCGCAGCGCCGCCGGCGTCGAGCACCACCTCGCCGGGCCCGGCGGGCGCCCCCTCCACGACCTCGCCCGGGCCGCCCCGACCGGCGGCCCCGGCGACCCCCGCGGCCCCGTCAGCCTCAGCGACCCCAGCGGCGCCGGCGGATCCGTCTCCTCCAGCACCCGTGCCGCCGTCGACGCCGAAGACGTAGGCGACCAGCTTGGTGTCGCCGACCGACACGGTGGAGGTCATCTGCCGCAGGGGCTCGACCCAGGCCACGCCGGGGACCGCCGCCACGGCTGCCGTGGTCTCGGGCGGCAGGGCGCTGATCGACAGCTGCATGGTGCGCACCCCCTCCTGCGACACCACGACGTCGGCGGGGTTGCGGTCCATGTAGGCGGACTCCTGGCGGTTGAGGCCGCCGAAGACCCCCGCCATCAACAGCGCCAGCAGCAGCCCGGCGCCGACGCCGACGCACGACAGCGCGGCGCGCCGCCGGTCCTCGAACAGGTTGCGCCGCCCCAGCGGCACCGAACCCAGCAGCCCGGAACCGGGCCGCCGTGCACCCCTCGTCGCCCGTGCCACCTCAGCCACCCCGGAACGCCAGGGCCGGGTCCATGGCGTCGAGTCGTCGGGCCGGCAGGATCGCCGCCACCAGGGCCATCGCCAGCGCCGCCACGCCGAGACGCCCGATCGAGCCGGCGTCGACCACGACGGCGAACGCCGGGCGCAGCGCGCCGAGCAGGGCCCGGGTGACGAGGAACAGCACCCCAGCCGCCACCAGGCCGCCGACGGCGAGGGCGACGGCCTGGCCGAGCACCAGTCGCACGAGCAGCCAGCGCGGTGCGCCCATCGCCTTGACGATGCCGTACTCGCGGCGGCGCTCGGTGATGGCGCTGTACACGGCGAGGGCGATGACAATCGTCCCGGCGCCGAAGGCGATGGCTACGAGCAACCCGACCGCCGCCGTGTACGCCTGGCCCTTCATGGCCAGGTCGTTGGCGCGGATGGTGGCGGCGGGCACCACGTGCAGGCCCGCGGC
>JAGQTE010000201.1 GCA_020439175.1 Acidimicrobiales bacterium
ATCGCCATCACCGCCTGCATCCCGCCGCCGGCGGCGTCGGCCACCGTGGCGCCGGGCAGCGGCGGCTTGCCGCCGGGGCCGCGCTCGTTGCAGTGCAGGAACCCACCGGCGGCGAGGTAGTTCACGTCGTGCCCGGCCCACTGGCTGGCGGGGCCGGTCTGCCCGTAGCCGCTGGTGGAGCAGTACACGATGCCCAGGTTGCGGGCCGACACGGCGGCGTACCCGACGCCGAGCCGGTCGACGACGCCCGGACGGAACGACTCGATGACCACGTCGGCGGTCTCGGCCAGCGTGAGGAACGCCTCCCGTCCGGCGTCGGCCTTGAGGTCGATCTGGCAACGCTGCATGCCGCGGTGGCCGGAGTAGGCGTACGCCGGCGGGATGATCTGTACGCCGCCGGCCTTGGGGGGCGCGCCGATCTTGACCACGGTGGCGCCGTAGTCGGCCAGCCAGCGCGAGGCGCGCGCCGCCGGGCCCACGGTGGCGAAGTCCAAGACGGTCACGCCGTCGAGCATCGGGTCCACGTCGAGCGCTGCCTCAGAAGTTCTTCGGGAGGCCCAGGCCGCGCCGGGCGATGATGTTCTTCTGGATCTCGCTGGCGCCGCCGCCGATCGTGTCGATGACGGTGTAGCGGTAGGTCGACTCGGCACGGCCGACCATCGGGGCGTCCTCGGTGCGCACCCGCAGTTGGCTGCCCGGCCCGCCGATGTCCATCGAGGCGTTGGCGAGGCGGCGGCTGAACTCCGTGGCGAACAGCTTGTACTCCGAGGACTCGACCGTCGGCGGCGGCACGTACTGGCCGCCCTCCTTGGTGGCGTGCTCGGCCTTCACCGAGCGGTCGACGACCTTGAGGCCCATCACCCGGGCCACCTCGGCCTCGGTGTGCAGGCGCGCCATCCGAGAGCGCACGGTCGGGTCGTCCTTGAGCGGCGCGCCGTCGCGGGTGGTGGTGCGCACGTAGTCGGTCAGCACGTCGAGGCGCTGCTTGATCGGCGAGAAGGTGAACATGGTGAAGCGCTCGAGGTCGAGCGCCTGGGAGATGTACTGGAAGCCCTTGTTCACCTCACCGACGACGTAGTCGTCGGGGACGAACACGTTGTCGATGAACACCTCGTTGGTGCGCTCGTCGCCCATCGTCCAGATGCCGCGGATCTCGACGCCCGGCTGGTCGAGCGGCACGAGCATCAGCGTGATGCCGTGGTGCTTGTTGTCCGGGTCGGTGCGCGTGCCCAGCCAGTACCACTCGGCGAAGTGGGCCGAGGTGGTCCACGTCTTCTGCCCGTTGAGCAGCCACCCCTCCTTGCCGTCCTGGGTGGTGCGGACGGCCTTGAGCTTCATCGACGCCGCGTCGGAGCCGGCGTTGGGCTCGGAGTAGCCGACGGCGAACTCGACGTCGTTCTCGAGGATCATCGGCAGGAACGTGTCCTTGAGATGGTCGTTGCCGTGGGCGATGAGGGTCTTGCCGATGATGCCGACGCCCTTGCCGATCTGCGGGCCGCCCCGCGCCGCCAGCGCCTCGTTGAGGATGAACTCGTACACGCCCTCGCCCTCGGACCCGCCGTACTCCTTGGGCCAGGTCATGCCGAGCCAGCCCTTGCGGCCGACCTGCTTCATGAACGCCCGACGCTTCGGGGTGTCGACGATCTGCGCCATGTTCTCGCGGGTGACGTCGAAGACGTCGGGGTCGTCGTGCTCGTCGAGGAACGCCTCGACCTCGGCGGCGAAGGCCTGCTGCTCGGGCGTGAAATCGAAGTCCATGGGCTGCCTCAGGTTTCCTGACGGGTCGTCAGAATCCTAGGGGTCCGTCGTCCGGCCTGCCAATGGCCGAGGCGCCTAAGGTGCTGCGCCATGGGTGGACGACGGGGACGTACGGGAACGATCGTTGCGGTGGGCGTGCTCGGGCTCGCTGCCGTGGCGGTGATCGATGTGGCACCGGCGGGCGCGCAGGCGCCGCCGACGGTCGTGGTGCCGCCGGACGCCGCCGCCGGCGACCAGGCCGTGGTGTCGATCTCGGGCGGCGATTGCCCCGATCGGCAGGTCGAGGTGACGGTGGCCTTCGACGATGCCAGCGCCACCGAGCTGGCGGGCGACCAGTCGTTCCCGCCGAGCCCGCTGGCCTCCACGCTCGGCGCGCCGGACGGCACGTGGGCGGTGGACGTCTCGATGCAGCCGTGGGGCCAGATGACCATCGGCTACCGGTGTGACGGCGCATCCGGGTCGGCCTCGGTGACGCCGCCGGTCGACGGGCCGTTCGCCATGCAGGCGAGCGCGCTGACCTCGACGACGCCCGGCGCCGCCAGGTATCGGGTGTCGGGCACCGGCTGCCCCGGCCCGGTCGTGCGCGTCGGCGCCGCGCCGTCGCCGCTGGCGGACTTCGGTGTCCTCGGTGTCGGTGTCGACGGGTCGGCGGCGGTGCAGCCCGATGGGTCCTGGACGGTCGACGCGACGTTCGAGCCGACCCCCGAGCTGGCGGGCCGGTCCGTCCCGTACGAGATCTTCGCCGCCTGCTACCAGGCCGACACGGCCGGGCGGTCGCCGGTCATCCGCTACGCCAACGCGCTCGTCACGCTGCAGGCGGCGCCGCCGGCACCCACGACCACGGCCCCTGCCGTCGGGGTGACGCCGACCTTCACCGGCTGACCTGTCGCCGTCGGAGGCCGTCGCCGCGGCCACAATGGCGGCCGATGGCGGACCCGCTCGAGATCGTCGACTTCGTGGGCACGGCGCCCGACGCCCTGCTGCGTGCCAGCGCGGGCCGGGTGCGCGCCGGTCAGGGATGGGTGAACCTCATCCCGCTGGTCGACGACCCCGAGGACGTGCCGCGCCCGTCGGTGTGGGCGTCGATCTTCGGCGCGCGCGGCCCGGCGATCCCGGTGTGCACCTGGACGCGGGAGTCCGTCGGCATCCAGCACGGCATGAGCACCCGGGCCGGGGCCGTGCTGCGCGAGGCGGGCATCACGCTGCCCGACGGCTGGCGACCGGTGCAGGACAGCCCACGGCGCGGCATCGTGATCGAGATCCCGCCCGACGCCGATCCGGAGCTCGTCGTGACGTGGCTGGTGCGTGCGGGCACCGCCTTGTCCACGGTGCTGCTGACCGGCGACTGGCGTGGGGTGATCTATGAGTAGGGCGCCGGTTCAGCACAGCAGCGCGGCGCCGTCGGTGGCGAGGCGCTCCGTGGCGATGCGCGGCGTCGCCACGTCGGGCCACCGTTGCGCCAGCGCGTGCTCGCAGCGCGCCGCGTAGGCGATCACCCAGAGCGCAGCGGCCCGCGCCCGCGTGGCCTCGTCTGCAGTGAGCGGGCGGCCGCGTCCTGCGGCGTACGCCGCGAGGTAGGCATCGATCTCGGCGGGGGAGGGATAGCCGCCGTGGTCGGGTTCGCCGGTGACGCACCACGTCGCCGCCGCCTGGCCCATCGCCACCGGTTCATCGAGCGTCGCCATGCTGTCCCAGTCCCAGGCGATCGCCACGGTGCCGTCGGCGGCGAAGCGCACGTTGCGATGGGACCAGTCGGTGTGGGCCACGACCGGCGAGGTGTCGTTCGGTGCCTCGCGGCGGGCGCGGGCCTCGGCGGCCAGAGCGTCGATCCACGCTGCGTCGGCAGCCGCGAGGTCGAAGTCGAACTGCGGGCTGTGCGGCTTCGGCCACAGGCCGCCGTACTCGGCGGCGCGCAACGGATGGGCGGCGAGCGCGGCGCGCGTCGCGTCTCTCGCGGCGGCGGAGGCGACCTGCACGACGGCGGCGAGTGTGGCGGCCGAGGCGGCGCGCGTGGCGTCGTCGCCGGCCGGGCGCTCGTCCGGCGGAGCCGGACGGTAGGCCTCGACGGTCGCCCAGGCGGGTCCGACGGGCATCGGATCGGCGAGCGGCACCGGGCAGGGGAGTCCGGCGTCGGCGACGGCGCGCTGGACCTCGACGCTCGCTCCCAGGAAGCCCGCGTCGTAGCGCCGCTGGTGGACCTTGCACACGATCGAGCGTCCGTCGTCGAGCACCAGTCCGGCCACGCAGCCGACGGACACCTGCCAGAAGAGGCACCGGTCGACTGCGGCGCCGAACTGTCCGGTGACCGCCTCCTCGACCATGGCTGCCACGGCGGCGGCGTCGGCCGTCCCGAAGATGCCGGTCTCGACGAACGGTCCCGTCCACCCGGCCCGAGCGGTCTCGATGGCCTCGGTCAGCGCGTCAGCTTCAGCCATGCTGCATCTCAATAAATCTCATTGCATCCTGCTCGTCGACCCCGTACGGTCCGTCGCCATGACCTGCCGAGCTTCGCGCCGACCCGTCCTCGCTCGCCGTGTGGCGGTCCTCGTGCTGGTTGCGGGTGCCGCAGCGGCGTGCTCCGATCCCGCTCCCGGGCAGATCTGTGCCCTGCTCGCTCCTCCGAACGGTGCCACCCACGCGCTCGACGTGGCGGTCGACCAACCGATCGCCCTCGGCATCGTCGCCCCCGGCATCGACGTCCTCGAGTCCGCCGACGAGCGGTTCCAGCCACAGGCGCGCGATGTGGCGTCGGCGTTGCGTGCGCTCGAGCGCGGCGACGATCCGGGCGCCGTCGTCGCCGAGCACCGATCCGCTGCCGAAGCGCTCGACGCCGCAGTCGCCCAGCACTGCGCGTCCTGAACCCGTCTGCCATCCGTGGAGGTCGCCATGCGACGCATCCTGCTCATCGCCCTGTCCGTCACCATGCTGTCCGTGGGCTGCACGCTCACGGCCACGGCGCACTACCGCGTCGACGCCGCCCCCTGGGGTGCGGTGCACGCCCACATCTTCCGCCGGCCGAGCTACCAGTTGGCGTTCGTGCACCGGCAGCTGTGCAGCTCCAACCCCGAGTGCACGGTGCAGTGGCTCGACGTCGCCATCGACCCGCCGTGGTTCGCCCGGTTCATCTGGAACGGCGCCAAGGCCCGCACCGCCGAGCTGCGCGAGGCCATCGACCAGGTCGAGCTCTCCGGTTGGCGGCGATGCGTCGTGCTCTACTCGGTGTGGAGCACGGGCTGGACCGTGAGCGACCCGCCGCAGTGCGAGCTCGGCGAGTTCGTCCGGCTGTGAGCCTCCGGTCGCTCAGCCGCCGATGACGCCCCGGGCGCGCAGGTCGCCGAGGGCGCCGGCGTCGAGGCCCAGCTCGGCGGCGAGCACCTCGTCGGTGTGCTCGCCGACCCACGGCACCCGGGTCTCGGGGCCCTCGGCCATCGCCGACAGCTTCACCGGGTTGCCGGGGATCAGCACCGGCTCCTCGACGCCGTCGCTGCGCGGCATCTCGACCAGCATGTTGCGGGCGGCCACGTGCGGGTCGGCGATCACGTCCGGGGCGCTGTTGGACGGCCCGGCCACGATGCCGGCCTCGGTCAGCGCCATCGCCGCCTCGAGCTTGGTCTTGTCGGCCATCCATGCCTCGACCGCAGGACGGATCTCCGCCTCGAGGTGGGGTCGCCAGCCGGCTCGGGTGGCGAAACGCTCGTCGGTGCGCCAGTCGGGTCGGCCGACGACGTCACCGAGGGCGAAGAACTGGGGCTCGCGCACGATCTGGCACACGACGTAGCCGTCCGTCGCCTTGAAGCCCTCGCAGATGACCTCGAGCTCGTGGGACCGCACGCCGAGCGACCAGAAGTTGGTGACCACGTCGGTCATGGCGATGACGGCGTCGAGCATGGCGATGTCGACGTACTGGCCCTTGCCGGTGCGGTCGCGGTGGCGCAGCGCGGCGAGGATGCCGACGGCGGCGAACAACGCCGAGGAGATGTCGCCGAGGGCGCCGACCGGGATCGTCACCGGTGGTGCGTCGGGTCCGGACTTGTACTCGTAGATGCCCGACATCGCCTCGACGACCGAGGCGTAGGCCGGCCAGGAGCGGTAGGGGGTCGCGGCCCAGCCGTGGGTCTCGCCGTCGCCCCAGCCGTTGCCGAACCCGGTGAGCGAGACGTAGATCATCTCGGGGAACCGATCGGCCAGATCGTCGTAGCCGAGGCCCATGCGCTGCATCGTGCCGGCCTTGAAGTTCTCGGCGACCACGTCGAACTGGGGGATGAGCGCGCAGAACAGGTCCTGGCCCTCGGGCGTCTTGAGGTCGATGCCGACCGAGCGCTTGCCGAGGTTGTTGCGCAGGTAGGTGGCGCCGACGCTGCGGCCCGCGGGGTCGGTCATCGCCGGGCTCGAGCCACGGCCGGACTCGCCGTGCACCGGGTGCTCGACCTTCACCACGTCCGCACCGAGGCGGGCCAGCAGCTGCGTGGCGAAGGGCAGCGCCTGCATCTGCTCGGCGGCCAGGATGCGCACGCCGTCGAGCGGCTTGCCGTTGTCGAGGGCGGCGGCGTTGGCGATGTCTCCGAGTCGCATGGCGGCGAGTGTGGCGCGTGCGGACCCGACCTCGCACACCTGACGGGTCGTCAGGTATCGTCGCCGCCCATGCGAGGGATCATCGCCTATGGGGCCTACGTACCGTGGTGGCGCATCGAGCGCGCCGCCATCGGTGCCGCACACGGCGGCAGCGCCGGGCGCGGGACGCGCGCCGTCGCGTCGTACGACGAGGACACCACCTCGATGGGCGTCGAGGCCGCCCGCCGGGCGCTGCGGACGCTGGGCG
>JAGQTE010000202.1 GCA_020439175.1 Acidimicrobiales bacterium
CGTGCGGCGATCGAGGCGATGGCGGCGACGCTGCCGTGGGACGACGACGCCGACGTCGGCGACGCCACCCGGGGCTTCGTCGGCCGTTCGGCGCAGCGCCAGATCACCGCCGACGACGGCCGCGTCGTGTGGGACCTCGACGCCTACGAGTTCATGCGCGGCGCCGACGCGCCCGACACGGCCAACCCGAGCCTGTGGCGCCAGGGGCAGCTGCTGATCGAGGACGGGCTGTTCGAGGTGGTGCCGGGCATCTACCAGCTGCGGGGCTTCGACCTGTCGGTCATGAGCATCATCGAGAGCGACACCGGCGTGATCGTGATCGACCCGTTGATCAGCGCCGAGACCGCTGCTGCGGCGTTCGCGCTCTACACCGAGCACCGGGGCGAACGTCCCGTGCGGGCGATGATCTACACCCACTCGCACCTCGACCACTTCGGTGGGGTCAAGGGCATCATCACCCAGGAGCAGGTCGACGCCGGCGAGGTCGTGGTCATCGCCCCGGAGGGGTTCCTGCACCACGCCATCGCCGAGAACGTCTTCGCCGGCGCGGCGATGACGCGGCGCGCCGGCTACATGTACGGCGCCGTCCTCGACCGGGGGCCGGCGGGCCAGATCGGCGCCGGCCTCGGCCAGACCACGTCGACCGGGACGGCCAGCCTCATCGCGCCGACGGTCGACATCACGCGCACCGGCGAGACCCTGACGGTCGACGGGGTCGAGATCGTGTTCCAGGTCACGCCCGGCACCGAGGCCCCGGCGGAGATGAACTTCTACTTCCCGCAGCACCAGGCGCTGTGCACGGCCGAGAACACGTCGCACAACCTGCACAACATCCTCACCATCCGCGGCGCGGTCGTGCGCGACGCCCACGCCTGGTCGAAGTACCTGACCGAGACCATCGACCTGTGGGGCGACGAGCTCGACGTGGTGTTCGCCTCGCACCACTGGCCGACGTGGGGGCGCGAGCGGGCGGTCGAGTTCCTGGCGTCGCAGCGCGACATGTACCAGTACCTGCACGACCAGACCCTGCGGATGATCAACCAGGGCTTCACCGGCGCCGAGATCGCCGAGGTGCTGGCGATGCCGCCGGCGCTCGAGGCGCAGTGGCACACCCACGGCTACTACGGCTCGGTGAGCCACAACATCAAGGCGATCTACCAGCGCTACATGGGTTGGTACGACGCCAACCCGGCCAACCTGTGGGCGCATCCGCCGGTGGAGGCGGCCACCCGGTACGTGGCGGCGATGGGCGGGCGCGACGGCGCCCTCGCCGTGGCGCGCCAGGCGTGGGACGACGGCGACTACCGCTGGTGCGCCGAGGTGGGCAAGCACCTGGTGTTCGCCGACCCCGACGACACCGAAGCCCGGCTGCTGCTGGCCGACGTGTTCGACCAGCTCGGCTTCGGGGCCGAGAACGGGACGTGGCGCAACGCGTTCCTGGCGGGTGCCGCCGAGCTGCGCGCCGGCAGCTTCGGCACGCCCGTGAGCGTGTCGCCCGACATGCTCAACGCCCTCACGGTCGAGCAGGTCTTCGACAGCATCGCCGTGCGCGTCGACGGCCCCCGGGCATGGGACGTGCACCTGCGGGTGGCGTGGCGGATCACCGACGAGGCGACGACCCACATCGTGGAGCTGCGCAACGGCGCCCTGCACCACCGCGCCGTCGGCGACGGCCCGGCGCCCGACGGCGTGACGGTGTTCGCCCTGGAGCGCACGGCGCTGATCGCCCTCGTCACCGGCGCGCTGGACCTGACGGCGGCGATGGCCGACGGGATGGTGACGGTCGACGGCGACCCGGAGGTGCTCGGTCAGCTCGTGGCGGTGCTGGCGCCGGTCGACCCGGACTTCGACATCGTCATCCCCTGACGACCTCGGCCCGGGCCGGTTGGGGCGGCGTCGGTCGGGGCCGGCCGGGGTGAGGTGCTTGGGGTCGGTCGAGGAGAGGTCAGCCGATGCCGAGGTGGCGTCACGAGGGGCGGCGCCAGGGCACGCCCGCAAACCGCGCGAAGTCGGCGTCGAAGGTGACAACCGTGGCGCCGTGCTCGACGGCGAGCGCCGCCAGGTGGGCGTCGGAGGTGAGGTTGCCGCCGGTGCCGTGCTCGCTGAGCAAGGCGCGCAGCACGGCAGGGTGGCGGACGGTGGGCTCGACCACGACGCTCGACGGCTGTGCCAGCCAGGCGTCGACGATGTCGAGTGCAGCCGTCGTGGTCAACGGGTCGGGATGGAGTCCGACCTTGGTCGTCAGCCGGAGGAAGGCCAACAGGACCGTCCAGCTGAAGCCGACCACGCTGGGGGCATTGAGCGCCTCGTCGAGCCATGTGCGGGCGGCGAGGTGCTTCGGGTCGGACTCGTTCACCGCGTAGATGAGCACGTTGGCGTCGACGAGGTTCATGACCCCCGCCGTTGTTTGCGCACGAGCTCTTCGTCCTCGAGGTCGGCTGCGATCGTCAGGGCGCGATCGAGGTTGACCGTCGCCACGCCGAGCGCCGCGGTCGGGGTGCGGAATGCGGGGCGCTCGGCGGCCGGCGTCGCGAGGCCGGCGCGGATGGCGTCGTTGAGCGCCACCTTGAATGACACCTGCTGCTCGCGCATTCGCCGACGTAGGAGCTGCTCAGTGTCAGGGTCGAGCGTAACCGTGGTCCGCATGGGGCGCATCATAGTATCACCTGTCATGACAGCATGATGCTGGCCGCTGGTCTGCGGTGTCACGCGCCGCGTCGTCCGCGCTGGGTGGCGGCGCGCTCGCGGCGGCATTCCTCGCAGCGGCAGCTGTTGTCGATGGGGCGCGGCAGCGGCGGGCGGCGCACCGGTGCGTCGCCGCGCGCCAGCACGGGCTGGTCACGCCGCACCGACGGGTCGACGCCCGGCTCCCACGGGAAGCGACCGGCGGGATCGGCCCACACGACCTGCAGCGCGGCGGGCTCGGGCAGCACGCCCGTGGTGTGCGCCTGATACGTCGGGATGCCGGCGAGGACGCAGCGGGGCTCGGTGTAGTGCTCCGCCGGAACGGCGAGGAAGCGCATCGGTCGGCCGAACACGAGGTGGTCGACCTAGTCGTCGGGCTCGAAGTGCTCGCCGGCACGCACACGCTCGAACAGGTGCTGGAGCACGCCGGCGCCGGAGTCGGGATCCAGGCCGAACATCGTGAGCTCGGGATGGTCGAGGTGCACGAAGCCGATCGTGTACTGGTAGTCGGGCAGGAACTGGTCGCCGAGCACGCACATGTGGAAGACGCCGTGGCGGTCGATGGCCGCTTGGACGCGGAAGAGGTGCTCGTCGAGGGAGGTGAAGGTGGCGGGGTCCATGCACCCCATCGAAGCGTGGGGGTGTGACAGCCCGGGATGCGTTCAGGCCAGGCCGAGGAACTCGAGCACGTTGGTGCGCATGACCGCCTCGGTCTCGGCGGCGTCGAACTCGGGGATGTCCTTGACGAAGGCGCACGGGTCGGCGAGCCCCTCGGTGTGCGGGAAGTCCGAGCCGAACATCAGCCGGTCGATGCCGACGGCGTCGCGCAGGCGGGCCATGTCGTCCTCGTAGTACGGCGAGATCCACACCTGGCGGCGGAACTGCTCGACGGGGTGCTCCTCGAAGGCGAAGGGCATCTTGCCGTAGGCGGCGGCGAGGTTGCGGAGCAGGTCGGGCACCCACATGGCGCCGTTCTCGATCGAGGCGATGCGCAGGGCGGGGAAGCGGGTGAGCAGGCCGTGGCAGACCATCGACGCCAGGGTGTCGGAGATGCCGCGGTCGGCGAAGGCGACGAGCGGGAACGAGGCGTGCTTGAAGCCCTCGAAGCCGCCGCTGCTGCCCGCGCCCGGGTCGGTCGTGCGCCAGAACGAGCCGTAGTGGGCGACGCCGCTGAGGCCGGCGTGCAGCACCATCGGTACCCCCGCCTCGGCGATCAGGCCCCACACCCGGTCGAACTTGGGGTGGGCGGGCGAGACGTAGCCGTCGCCGCCGTCGGGCACCGGCCCCGGCACCGTGACGAGCAGGCGGGCACCGGCGTCGAGGAC
>JAGQTE010000203.1 GCA_020439175.1 Acidimicrobiales bacterium
GTACCTCCGAGCGCTGGTCCCGCCCGAGGCCGGCGCTCCGCCGGTTCCGGCGGGGGCGTTCAACGTGGCGGCGCAGCTGCTCGCCAACGAAGCAGGCGTCGATGACCACCCGCCGCAGGCGCGGGTCCACCTCGCCTCCGGCGAGTGGTTGACGCTGCGCGCGGCACGCATCGGCGACGACATCGACGTCTCGATCGAGCGGGCCACCTACGCCGAGCGGCGCGACCTGTTCGCTCGCTCGGCCGGACTCACGCAGCGCGAGACCGAGTTGCTCGACTTCCTCGCGCGCGGCGCCGACACCCGCGCCATCGCCAGCCAGATGTTCATCTCCGAACACACGGTCCAGGATCACCTCAAGGCGATCTTCGCCAAGTCCGGCGTCTCGAGCCGACGAGACCTCCTCGCTCGCGTCGCTGCTCGGTGATCCACACCGGAAGGCACCCTGCCATGACCTCGGGATCCGACGAGCTGTCCGACGAGCTGTCCGACTACCTGTCCGACGACGACTACCGACGGCTCGCCGCTTCCGCCACGCGCTGCGCCTGTTCATGCGGTTCTCGGCGGAGGCCGCTCGGGCCGAAGGCCTGACGCCGAGCCAGCACCAGCTCCTGCTGGCCGTGCGCGGCTGGCCGGGCGGCCAGGCCCCGACGTTCTCGGACCTCGCGCACCAGCTCCAGCTCGAGGTCCACTCGACCGGCGAGCAGGTGCGGCGGGCGGAGGCGGCCGGCCTCGTGGCCGTGGCCACCGACCCCGAGGACCACCGTCGCCAACACGTGATGCTCACCGACACCGGCCTCGCCACGCTCCACGCGCTCTCTGTGCAACACCGAGACGAGCTGCGCCGGTTCCGCGTCCACCTCACCGACTGGTGGACATGCTCGGCGACGATCACACCTGCGCCGGAGCGGCCCCCGTCGGTCCGATCGCCGGTGGCGCGGGATCTGGCTCACGGAGGACGCAGGGTCACCCGTGCCGGGCGTCGACCGTCGCGTCGATCTCGACATGTGCGCCGCCCGGCAGCGCCGCCACGGCCACGGTGGTGCGTGCGGGTCGGGGTTCGTCGAACCACCGGACGAAGGCCTCGTTGAGCACGTCCACGTCGTCGATGTCGACGAGGTAGACGACCAGCCGCACGACGTCGCGCAGGAGCAGGTCCTCACCGCCGAGGAGGGACCGGAGGTTGCTCAGCGCCTGGTCGAGCTCGGCCGCCGTCCCGCCGGTGACGAGGTCGCCGTCGCGCCCGCCGAGGATCCCGGCGGTGACGGCGACCGGGCCGGCGTGGCGGATGCGGCTGTACGGCGGATCAGCGGCCATCGGGCGCTCCGGTCATCACGTTCCCCCGCTCGTGTGGTGACAGTGACGGTACTGTAACTTGTCGCGCGTGGACACCACATCACCGGGAGAGCTGATGGCCGGCACCGCGGTGAGGATGACGAAGACGGATCGCCGGAGCCAGCTGCTCGACGTGGCGGCCACACTCGTCGTCGAGCGGGGTCCAGCCGCCGTGACCATCGAGCGGGTGGCGGCCGAAGCCGGGGTCAGCCGGGCGTTGGCCTACCAGCACTTCGCCAACGCCGACGACGTGCTCGTGGCCCTGTACCGCCGGGAGGTGGCGGGGCTCGCCGACGCCATCCTCGCTGCGGTGGCGCGGCGCGCCGAGCCCGAGGCGAAGCTGCGCGCCGCCATCGGCACCTTCCTCGACATCGTCGGCGCCCGCCACGGTCTGTTCACGGTCCTGTCGGCCGCCGGGTCGCACGTCCCGACCGCCGCCGACGACGGGACGCGCGCCGGGCAACGGTTCACCGCCGCCTTGTTCGAGGACTCGTTCGGGCTCCCGCCCCGCCGGGCACGCGTCGCTGCGGCGCTGTTGCTGGGCACGCTCAACGGCGGCGTCGAGGCGTTGGCCGCCGGTGAGCTGCGCCGAGGCGAGGTCGAGCGCTCCGCGCTCGAGGTGGCGCTGGTGCTGATCGGCGATCGGTCGTGACCGACGTCGCCAC
>JAGQTE010000027.1 GCA_020439175.1 Acidimicrobiales bacterium
CGGCAGGCTCTGGAGCTGCGCGCGGCCGCCGCGTGCCGGGGCGACCACCGAACGCGCGGGCGACAGCGCCACGGCGCCCATGGGGTTGCCGGCGCGTGGGGTGATGAACCCGACGGCGGCGAGGGCCGCGAACGCCAGGTCGCGCTTCTCGCAGTCGGCGGTGCCCCACCGCACGCTGGGGGAGAGATCGACGAGCGCCCAGGTCTCGAGCTCGCGATCGGCGATCGTCTCGCGCACGTGGGCGTCCTGGCTGCGTGCGGTCACGTTCCAGTCGATGCGGCGGACGTCGTCACCCGGCTGATAGGCGCGCGTCTCGCCGAGCTCGCTGCCGTGGCCGGGCACCAGGCCCCGGTAGTCGCCCTGGAGCAGGCCGTCGAGGCGGCGTGTCACCGTCAGCTCCAGGCGTCGCAGCACCTCGGCGTTGGGGCCGATCGCCACCGACGGCGGCTGCTCGGCGATGCCACGGATGGCGCCGTTGGGTCCGGCGACCGGCTCAGGCACTGGGTGCCGCCCAGTTGCCCGGCACCGGCGCCTGGGCGTTCGGGGCGGGCGTCGGTGCACCGCCGTGCGGTGCGCTGGCGGCCTCCTGGGTCGGGGTCACCCGCGGGGCGGGCACGGTCGACAGGAGCCGCACCAGGATCTGTTCGACGGTGAGGCCCTGCGCCAGCGCCTCGTACGACAGCACCAGGCGGTGGCGCAGCACCTCGGGGGCGATGTCGAACACGTCCTGGGGCAGGGCGTAGGAGCGGCCGCGCATCAGGGCCAGGGCGCGGGCGCCGGCGGTGAGGCCGAGGCTGGCGCGGGGGCTGGCGCCGTAGGCGATGAGCTCCGCGAGCTCGGGCAGGTTGTGCGCCGCCGGGTCGCGGGTGGCGAGCACCAGGTTCACGGCGTAGTCGACGACCCCGTGATCGACGTAGACGGCGTCGGCCGCCCGCTGGAGCTGCACGAGCTCCTCGAGGGAGAGCACCTGCTGGGCGTGGGGTGGGGCCACGCCCATGCGGTGCACGATCTCCATCTCCTCGACGGGGCTCGGGTAGCCGATGACGACCTTCATCAAGAACCGGTCGCGCTGGGCCTCGGGCAGCGGGTACACGCCCTCCTGCTCGATCGGGTTCTGCGTGGCCAGCACCAGGAACGGCTCGGGCACCTTGAAGGTGCGCCCGCCGATCGACACCTGGTGCTCGGCCATGACCTCGAGCAGGGCGCTCTGCACCTTGGCGGGGGCGCGGTTGATCTCGTCCGCCAGGACGAAGTTGGCGAAGATCGGCCCGAGCTCGATGTCGAACTGCTCGGTCGAGCCCCGGAAGATCCGGGTGCCGACGATGTCGGCGGGCAGCAGGTCCGGCGTGAACTGGAGGCGCACGAAGGAGCCGCCGACCACCGACGCCAGCGTCTCGACCGCCAGCGTCTTGGCCAGGCCGGGGACGCCTTCGAGCAGGCAGTGGCCGCCGGCGATCAGGCTGACGAACACGCGCTCGACGGCGCGGTCCTGTCCGACGATCACCCGGCGCATCTCCATGAGGGCCCGCTCGATCAGCGCCGATGCGGGAGGTGGGGTCGCATCGGCGTACGGGATGGGGTCGGTCATGGGGACGGCGTCCTCCTGGTGCGGTGCCATGGTCGGGGCAGTGGACCACGTCGGGGTGAAGCCCAAGATAAAGCCGCGGGCGGCGTGATGCGCCGAACGGGGTCGCATCGGGAGCGGTTGACGCGCTGCGTATTGTCTGCGGCGATGCGCTTGTTGGTGGTCGACGACGAACGAGAGCTGGCCGACGCCGTGGCCAAGGGCCTGCGCAACGAGGGCTACGCCGTCGACGTCGCCTACGACGGCGACGAGGCGCTCGACAAGCTCGGCTACACGCCGTATGACCTGATCTGCCTCGACGTCACGATGCCCGGGACCGACGGGCGCGCCGTGTGCCGTGCGGTGCGGGCCGACGTCACGATCGATCCCCAGCCCCGCGTGCTGATGCTCACGGCGCGCGACGCCCTCGAGGACCGCATCGCCGGGCTCGACGACGGAGCCGACGACTACCTGGTCAAGCCGTTCGCCTTCGGCGAGCTCTCGGCGCGGGTGCGCTCGCTGCTGCGGCGCGAGGCCGGGGGCTCGGGGGCGGTGCTGCGCGTCGCCGGCGTCGAGCTCGACACCGCACGGCACCAGGCGCGGCGCGGCGATCGCGAGCTCGACCTCACGGCCAAGGAGTTCGCGCTGCTGCACTACTTCATGGCCAACGCCGGTGTGGTCCTGTCGCAGGAGACGCTGCTCGAGCACGTGTGGGACGAGCACGCCGACCCCTTCACCAACACCGTGCGGGTCACGATCGGCACCTTGCGGCGCAAGCTGATGGCCGGCGGCGAGCCGACGGTCATCGACACGGTGATCGGGCGCGGCTACCGCTTCCACGAGGACGAGCCGAGCCCGTGACCGGTCCCCGCGCCCGGCAGCGCGCCGCCCGGCTGGCCGGTGGCGTCCCGAGCTGGATGGGGTCGATCCGGTTCCGCCTCGCCGTCATCTACTCGGTCGTGCTCTTCGGGGTGGCGGCCCTCGTGGTCGGCGGCATCTACCTCGGGCTGGCGCGCAACCTCTCCGACGAGGACGTGTACGCCACGGTCGTGCAGCAGGACGTCATCGTGAACGGGCGGCTCGACTCGCGCCTGTTGCTCGACCTGACCCGACTGGTGGAGCAGCAAGCCAACGCCCAGGCACTCGAGACGCTCAAGACCTACTCGCTGGCGTCGCTGGCCATCCTGTTCGGCTCGAGCCTGGTCATCGGCTGGGTGGTCGCCGGCCGCGTGCTGGCGCCGATCGACCGCATCACGACCGTCGCCGCCGACATCTCCGCCACGGACCTGTCGCGCCGCATCGACCTGGCCGGGCCCGACGACGAGCTCACCCACCTCGCCGACACCTTCGACGGGATGCTCGACCGGCTCGAGGGCGCCTTCGACGAGCAGCGGCGGTTCATCCACGAGGCGAGCCACGAGCTGCGCAACCCGCTCGCCGTCCTGCGCACGAACGTCGAGGTCACCCTGGCCGACCCCGACGCCGACCCGGCCGAGCTGCGCCACGCGCTGGAGGTGGTCGCCGGTTCGAGCGACCGCATGAGCAAGCTCGTCGACGACCTGCTGGTCTACGCCCGCACCGGGACGGTGGCCCGCGAGCGGGTGGCGCTCGACGCCTCCGTGCTGCTCGATGACGCCGCGGCGGAATTCCGCGCCTCGGCCGAGGCGGCGGGCCTGGCCCTCACCGTCGACCGGGCCGACGACCTGTGGGTGCGCGGCGATCGTGTGGCCCTGCGCCAGGCCCTGGCCAACCTGCTGGCCAACGCCGTGCGCCTCTCGCCGCCGGGCGGCACGGTCCGCCTGCGCGGCGGGCGCGAGGACGGCTGGGTGTGGTTGAGCGTGGAGGACGACGGGCCGGGCATCCCGCCCGAGGAGCGCGAGCTCGTCTTCCAACGGTTCTGGCGGGCCGATGCGCCCGGCACCGTGCGCGGCGACGGCACGGTCGCCGCCGGCCCGCGCAGCGGCCTCGGGCTGACGATCGTGCGCCAGATCGCCGAGTCCCACGGCGGGGAGGTGCGCCTGGCCTCCGAGGTCGGCGTCGGCACCGCCTTCGCCATGTGGCTCCCGGCGGCCACCGCGCCGGCCGACGCACGTCCGACGCCTTAGCTCCGTTTTCGCGGGCCGTTCCTAGGGTGCGCAGTGCCTCGACAGACGAGGTGCACCGCCCCGACGGAGAGACCCACGAGATGACCGCTCCCACGCAGGATCGCACCGGTTTCGCCTGGCCGTCCGAGCCGGGCACCGCCCCGCCGCTCACCGGCGGCACCACCGACCATCTCGGCTGGGTCCCCCCCACGGTCGGCCCACCGACACCCGCGCCCCCGTCCCCCTTCACTCCTCCCACTCCTCCCAAGCGGAGGGGGAACGGGGGGCGCGTGGTGCTCGCCGCTGTCGTCGCCACCGGCCTCGCCGGCCTCGGCTGGACGGCGCGCGACCTCGTCGGCGAGCCCTCCGCCTCCGCACCCGTCGTCACCCAGACCAGCGCCGGCCAGACGCCGGTGGTGGTGACCGACGACATCGAGCCGGTCGCCGCCGTGGCGACGTCGCTCAGCCCGGCCGTCGTGCAGATCGAAGAGCAAGAGGGCCTCGGCAGCGGCGTCGTCTACGACGCCAGCGGCCTGATCGTCACCAACGCCCACGTCGTCGGCGACAACAGCACCGTCGGCGTGCGCTTCGCCGACGGCAGCCGGGTCGAGGGCCAGGTGCTCGGCGCCGACCCCGAGGCCGACATCGCCGTCGTGCAGGTCGATCACCCGAACCTCGTGGCGGCGACGCTGGCCACCACCGACGCCGAGGTCGGCCAGATGGCGGTGGCGCTGGGCAGCCCGTTCGGGCTCCAGCAGACCGTCACCGCCGGCATCGTCTCTGCGGTCGACCGTCCGGTCGACGGCCAGTCGGGCGTGGCCGTCGCCATGATCCAGACCGACGCCCCGATCAACCCCGGGAACTCGGGGGGTGCGCTCGCCAACCGCAAGGGCGAGCTGATCGGCATCAACGCCAGCATCTACTCGACCTCGGGCGACAACAGCGGCATCGGCTTCGCCATCCCGATCGACACCGCCATGGAGGTGGCCGACCGCATCGTCGCCGGCGAGTCCCTGGACAAGGGCTACCTCGGCGTGCGCACCACCAGCACCGACGACGGTTCGCCCGGCGCCATGATCGACACGATCGACCGCAACACCCCCGCCGCCGAGGCCGGCCTCGACGAGGGCGACGTGATCGTCGCCGTCGACGGCGAGGCGGTGCGGGCGCCCGACGACCTGGCGGCCCGGATCGCCGGCCGCAGCCCCGGCGAGACGATCGAGGTCGAGATCGTGCGCTCGGGCAGCTCGACGACGCTGACGGTGACGCTCGGGGCCCGTCCCTGACCCACCGGCCAGCCGACAGATGTGGCGACAGCAGGTCGTGCAGCGGAAGGGGGTCCGGCCAGCTGCTCGTCGCGATGAGGAGGGTGCACCTGCGGGTGCGCCCTCCTCTCATGTTCTGGCCCGGTCCGGGCCCGGCGTGGTCGCCTCGGAGCGTGCGCCGACCTGATGGGTAGGCTGCCTCCCGCTATGGAGCTGTTGATCATCATCGCCGTGCTGGCCGTCATCGTCGGCGTCAGCGCCGGGCTCGTCGTGCGGCGACGCCGCACCCGCACCGGCCTCGAGCCGCCGCCGGAAGCGCCGAGGCTGACGCCGTCGATCCGCGCCGACGTCGAGGACCAGCGGGCGCAGATGCTCGAGCGCATCGAGGAGCGTGAGCGTCTCGAGCGCGAGGCGGCCGAGCGGCTGGCCGAGGGCAAGGGTGGCGCCGAGGCCCCGACGCCGCCGGTCGAGGTGCCCGACGCCCTGGCCGCAGCGGTGGAGGAGGCCCTGGCGC
Source organism: Acidimicrobiales bacterium (assembly GCA_020439175.1). Classification (GTDB taxonomy): domain Bacteria; phylum Actinomycetota; class Acidimicrobiia; order Acidimicrobiales; family Acidimicrobilacustridaceae; genus JAGQTE01. Next base: position 5,428 of record JAGQTE010000027.1, read on the forward strand.
CGGCCGATGCCGACGTCGAGGTCGTCGAGCCGCCGGTCGAGGCGCCGCCCAAGCCACGGTTCCGCGACCGGCTCGGCAAGGCGCGCGACAAGCTCTCGGGCGTCTTCGGGTCGCTGCGCAAAGCCAAGATCGACGACGAGACCTGGGACGACCTCGAGGCGGCGCTGATCGGCGCCGACGTCGGGGTCGAGGCCACCACCGACCTGATCGAGCACCTCCAGGGGCGCGTCAAGGCCGAAGGCCTGACCGACGGCGAGCAGCTGCTCGACGCCCTCAAGGACGAGATGAAGCTCCGGCTCACCACGGTGTCGGCCCGAGACCTCGCCTTCGCCCCAGAGGCGCCGACGGTGTGGCTCTTCGTCGGGGTCAACGGCGTGGGCAAGACGACGACCATCGGCAAGCTCGGCAAGCGCGAGATCGACGACGGCCGCACCGTCGTCATGGCCGCCGGCGACACGTTCCGCGCCGCGGCCGCCGAGCAGCTGCAGATGTGGGCGGACCGCTGCGGCGCCGAGTGCGTGCGCGGCAACGAGGGCGGCGACCCCAGCGCCGTGATCTTCGACGCCATCGAGTCGGCGGCCGCCCGAGGCGCCGATCTGGTGCTGGCGGACACGGCCGGACGGCTGCACACCAAGGTCAACCTGATGGAGGAGCTGCGCAAGGTGCGCCGGGTCGCCGACAAGGGCGCAGGCACGGTGACCGAGGTGCTGCTGGTGCTCGACGCCACCACCGGCCAGAACGGCCTGGTGCAGGCGCAGCAGTTCACCGAGGCGGTGGAGATCACCGGGGTGGTGCTCACCAAGCTCGACGGCTCCGCCAAGGGCGGCATCGTCTTCGCCATCCAGCAGAACCTGGGCATCCCGGTGAAGCTGGTCGGGCTCGGCGAGTCCGCCGAGGACCTCGTGCCGTTCGACGTCGACGAGTTCGTCGACGCCCTGTTCGCCTGACCACGCCGACCGCGAAGGAGTCCCGATGGTCGTGATCCGTGTCCTCGCCCGGGTGCTGTGGCTGCCCATCAAGCTGGCGCTCGAGATCGTGGGGCTGGCGTTCCGCGCCGGGCGCACCGCCGGTCGGGCACCGGTGCGCGTCGGCGTCGCCGCCACTCGCCGGTTGGGTTGGCGCCGCATCGCCCTGCTCAAGGTCGGCTTCATCGCCGGCTTGCTGCTGGCGCCCGTGCCCGGTCGGGTGCTGCGGGCCAAGCTGGTGGGCCTCGTCCGGCCGTCGGCGGCGCCCGACGCCGGTCTGGCCGACCGGGTCGCCTTCGAGCTGTCGCATGCGCCGCGCACCTGGCACCTGCCGCAGCCGGCGGTGACCGTCGATGAGGCAGCCGGGGTGACCCTGCGGGGGACGGTGCCCCACGAGGACGCCCGCGAGCACCTGGTGGCGGCGGCGCGCGCCGTGCCCGGCGTCGACCACGTCCACGACGACCTCGTCGTCGAGGCGCCCGACGCCTCGGCCGGGGCCGACATCGCCGACGCCACCGGCGCGGACGGCGCCTCGGCGTCCTGAGCCCGTTCGGCGCTCGAACGCTCGCACGGTAGGCTCGCCCTCCCATGTTCGAGGCACTTTCCGACCGGCTCGATTCGATCTTCTCCCGCATCCGCGGGCGTGGCGTCCTGACCGCCGAGGACGTCGACGAGGTCCTCAAGGAGATCCGCGTCGCCCTCCTCGAGGCCGACGTCAACTTCACGGTCGTCAAGGGCTTCGTCGCACGCCTGCGCGAGCAGCTCGCCGGTGCCGAGCTGTCCAAGGCGCTCAACCCCTACGAGCAGGTCGTCAAGGCGGTCCACGACGAGCTCGTCGCCACGCTCGGCGGCGAGACGCTCAAGATCACCTACGCCTCGAAGCCCCCGACGGTCGTGCTGATGGCCGGCCTCCAGGGTGCCGGCAAGACGACGACGTCGGCCAAGCTCGCCCGTTGGTTCAAGGCGCAGGGGCGCAACCCGATGCTGGTCGGCGCCGACCTCCAGCGGCCCGCCGCCGTCGAGCAGCTGCGCACGCTCGGCCGCCAGGTCGAGGTCCCGGTGTTCTCCGAGGCGACCGACCCGGTGCAGGTGGCCCGGTCGGCCATGGACGAGGCCAAGCGGCTCGGGCGCGACGTCGTCATCGTCGACACCGCCGGCCGCCTCGCCATCGACGCCGAGCTGATGGAGCAGGTGCGTCAGATCTCCGAGGTCACCCAGCCGCACTACACGTTCCTCGTCATCGACGCCATGACCGGCCAGGACGCCGTCACCACGGCCGAGGCGTTCCACCAGACGCTCGAGCTCGACGGCGTCATCCTGACCAAGCTCGACGGCGACGCCCGCGGCGGCGCCGCCCTGTCGGTGAAGGAGGTCGTCGGCCGGCCGATCGCCTTCGCGTCGACGGGAGAGAAGCTCAAGGACTTCGACCTCTTCCACCCGGACCGCCTCGCCGGGCGCATCCTCGGCATGGGCGACATGCTCACCCTGATCGAGCAGGCCGAGGAGGCGTTCGAGCAGGAGGAGGCCGAGGCGGCCGCCGCCAAGCTGCTCGAGGGCGAGTTCACCCTCGACGACTTCCTCAGCCAGATGCAGCAGGTCAAGAAGATGGGCCCGCTGAACAACATCGTCAAGATGCTGCCCGGCATCCCCAAGGAGCTGCGCAACACCGAGATCGACGATCGCGAGCTGGCCCGCGTCGAGGGCATCATCCACTCGATGACCCCGGCCGAGCGGCGCTCGCCCGACATCATCGACGCCTCGCGCCGCGCCCGCATCGCCGCCGGCTGCGGCATGCAGGCCCAGGACGTCGCCAACCTGCTGACCCAGTTCAAGCAGATGCAGCACATCATGAAGCAGTCCTTCGGCCTCGGCTCCAAGCGGCTCCGCAAGGGCCGCAAGGAGGCCAAGGGCAAGCGCAAGGGACCCGGCGGCGGGCGCGCCGTGCAGGCGGGTGGCCGCACGACGCCGCGCGGCGGCGGTCGGGTCACCCCCAAGGGCGGCGGGCGCGTGACGCCCAAGAAGTCCGGCCTGTCGCTGCCGGGGCTCGACGGGGGCGGCGACGCCGCCTTCGACCCCCGGGCCCTGGGCCTGCCCGAGGGCTTCGAGGGCTTCGGCGAGCCCGACCGCTGAGGCGTCGTCGGGCGCCGATCAGCCCCGCGGGTTGCATCGGTGGCCTGTGGGAGAGCACCATGGAGCGCCGCCAACACGGGGGAGCAGCCCCCGGACGGCCCGTGCACCGAGATCTGAGAGAGAGAACATCGTGGTCAAGCTCCGCCTGATGCGGATGGGCAAGAAGAAGCAGCCGACGTACCGCATCGTCGCTGCGGACGCGCGGTCGCCGCGCGACGGCCGGTTCATCGAGATCCTGGGGCACTACAACCCCCGCAGCGAGCCCTCCGAGATCGTGGTCGACAACGACAAGGCCGTGGCCTGGCTGCTCAAGGGCGCCCAGCCGACCGAACGGGTCGAGAAGCTCCTGCACATCAGCGGTGCGTACGAGCAGTTCGAGTCCGCCAAGGGGCAGAAGGCCGCATCGTGAGCGACGCCGACGATGCCAACCAGGTCGAGGCGGCAACCGCTCGCAACGTCCTGGAGTTCATCGTGGAGTCGCTCGTCGAGGACCCCGACGCCGTCGAGATCGAGCTCGACGACGGCGGTCGCCGGCTGGCGCTGAACGTGTCGGTCGCCCGCGACGACATGGGTCGGGTCATCGGCAAGCGGGGTCGGGTCGCTCAGGCGATCCGCCAGGTCGTGCGTGCCGCGGCCGCCCGCGACGGCGTCGAGGTCGACGTCGAATTCGTCGACTGATCGTCCGGGGACGTCGGGCGCCCGCATGGCGGACGACGAGCACCTCCTCGAGGTCGGCCGCATCCACAAGCCGCACGGGGTCCGTGGCGACCTGCTGGTCTCGCTCGTGACCGACGTCGAGGCGCGCCTGGCCGTCGGGTCGGTGCTGTCGGTCGATCCCGCCCCGCCCGCCACGCTCGAGGTGGCTGCGGCGCGGCCGCACCAGGACCGGTTCATCGTGCACTTCGTCGGCGTCGACGACCGCACCGCCGCCGACGAGCTGCGCGGCCGCACGCTGCTCGCTGCGCCCATCGACGACGACGAGGCGCTGTGGATCCACGAGCTGTTCGGCGCGCGCGTCGTCAGCGTCGACGGGGTCGAGCGCGGCACCGTGGTGGCCGTCATCGACAACCCCGCCGCCGACCTGCTCGAGCTCGACAGCGGCGCACTCGTGCCGCTGACCTTCGTCGATGGCTGGACCGACGACGGCGCCCTGCGGGTCGATCCGCCCGCCGGGCTGTTCGAGCTCTACGAGTGAGGCCGCGGCGATGGCCCTGCGCATCGACGTCCTGACGATCTTCCCCGAGCTCGTCGACGGCTTCGCCTCGGAGAGCCTGCTCGGCAGGGCGCGCACGCGGGGCCTGCTCGACGTGCGCGTCCACGACCTGCGCGCCGCCACGACCGACGTGCACCGCTCGGTCGACGACACGCCCTATGGCGGTGGCGCCGGCATGGTGCTGATGCCCGGTCCCATCTTCGACACGGTCGACGCCGTGGACCCGCCGCGTCCGCTGTTCCTGTTGGGGCCGGGCGGGCGTCGCCTCGACCAGGCCATGGCCCGCGCCCTGGCCGACTCGGACGGCTTCAGCCTCCTGTGCGGCCGGTACGAGGGCGTCGACGAGCGGGTGCGCCGCCACCTGGTCGACGAGGAGCTGTCCGTGGGCGACTACGTGCTCGCCGGGGGCGAGGTGGCGGCGCTGGTGGTCCTCGAGGCCGTCGGGCGCCTGGTGCCCGGCGTGATGGGCAACGACGCCAGCGCCGGTGAGGAGTCCTTCGCCGACGGCCTGCTCGAGTACCCGCAGTACACGAAGCCGCCGAGCTATCGCGGCATGGAGGTGCCCGAGATCCTGCGCTCCGGGGACCACGGGCGCATCGCCGCCTGGCGCCGGGCGCAGGCGTTGCGGCGCACGCTGGCGCACCGGCCCGACCTGATCGAGGCGCGCGGCGGGCTGAGCGCCGACGACGAGGACGTGCTGGCGACGTGGCCCGATGACACGGATCCGGACGGGGCGACGTCGGCGAGCTAGCCGCTTTGTCCGGGCCGGGATCGGTTGTCTACGCTTGCGCCCTTGACCACCGGAGGCATCCGGCCGGTGGGCGACCGCTCCAGGAGAGCCAGCAATGAACTCCGCCATCGATCTCGTCGACAACACGAACCTTCGTGACGACATCCCCGCGTTCGGCCCCGGCGACACGCTGAAGGTGCACGTCCGGGTGGTCGAGGGCTCCAAGGAGCGCATCCAGGTGTTCCAGGGCGTCGTCATCCGCCGGCAGGGCTCCGGTGTGCGCGAGAGCTTCACGGTGCGCAAGGTGAGCTACGGCGTCGGCGTCGAGCGCACCTTCCCGCTGCACACCCCGACGGTCGCCAAGATCGAAGTCATGACCCGTGGCGACGTGCGCCGCGCCAAGCTGTACTACCTGCGCGACCGCGTCGGGAAGGCCGCGAAGGTCAAGGAGAAGCGGGACTGAACCCGCATCGCCGGGACGATCCCGGCCGCGCCGGCAGGCGCGCAGATCGGGCGGACGCGCCCCTCGTCGGCAACGAGTCCGGAGGTGGTGCGTGAGCATCGAGGACCTGGAGAGCTACGAGGCGGAGCTCGAGCTCACGCTGGAGCGTGAGTACCGCGACGTGTGTCGCATGTTTCGCTACGTCGTCGAGACCGAGCGCCGGTTCTACCTCTGCAACGCCGTGTCGCAGACGGTGACCGAGCAGGCAGGCCGCCCCATGGTGACGCTGGAGCTGACCGACGCCTGGGTGTGGGACGTCTACCGCCAGAACCGGTTCGTCCCCTCGGTGCGCGTGCTGACGTTCAAGGACGTCAACATCGAAGAGCTGCCGCCGAGCGAGCTCGACGATCCCACCGCTCCCTGATCGGTGGCGCACAACCAGGCCCTGGGGGCCCGAGGGGAGGATCGCGCCGCGGCGTGGTACCTCGAGCGCGGCTATGACGTCGCGGATCGCAACTGGCGTTGCGCCGAGGGGGAGCTCGATCTGGTGCTGCGCCGTGGTCGCACCGTCGTGTTCTGCGAGGTCAAGACACGCTCGTCGAGCGCGTTCGGCAACCCGGAGGACGCCGTGACGGCGCGCAAGGCGCAGCGCATCCGACGACTGGCGCTGCGCTGGCTCGATGCGCACGACATCCGCGCCGGTGAGCTGCGCTTCGACGTCGTCGCCATCACCGGACGTGACGTCGTCGTGTTCGAGGACGCCTTCTGATGGGCCCGCCACGCTGGATCAGGGCGCTGGATCAGTAGGTGTGCAGGGTCGCCGGCAGGTGCCCCACGTCGGAGAGGCCTTCGAGCCGGTAGGCGTGCGCACCGCAGATCGGCAGCGGCACCAGGGTGCTGATCGAGGCGTGGCGCAGCGCGAAGCGCTCCCACTCCCACGGCACCGGCGCCACGCCGAGCAGGTGTCCGATCGCCGTGGCGTTCGTGCCGGCGTGGGCGACGATGACGACGCGTCGCTCGTCCGTCGGGAGGTGCCACTGCGGAGGCGTCGCCCGCGCCGTCGCCGCGCCCCGGTCGCGCAACAGGCCCTCCAGGCCCGTCGTGATGCGAACGTGGAAGTCACGGAACGACTCGCCGCCGGGCAGCCCGTCCCACAGCTCGTCGACGGAGCGGTCCCGGTTCTCGCGGAAGATCCGCTCCACCTCCTCGGTCGGCGTGCCGTCCCAGTCCGGAGCGGAGATCTCCGCCAGCCAGTCGAGGGTGGTGGGCGTGAGGCCGGTGGCCTCGACCAGCGGCGCCGCCGTCTGCTGGGCGCGCCGCAGCGGCGACACCAGCAGCTCGTCGATGCGGGTGTCGGCGAGCAGGCGTGCCACGTGGTCCGCCTGGGCGCAGCCCAGATCGGTGAGGTCGGGGTCGGCGACGGCACGGCCGTCGCGGTCCCAGCCCGGCTGACCGTGCCGTACGAAGATCAGCTCCATGGCCGATCAGGCTACGGCCGGCTCAACGGGGTCGGCGCGTGGCACGCCGGTCCCAGCAGCCCTTGTGCCAATGCCGGCGCAGGTCGGGCGCCAGCCGGGGCACGGCGACGATGTGGCCCGTCCCCGGCGGGATGTCGCGGTTGCAGCCCGGGCACAGGTAGGTCTTGGTCGCCTCGTACGGCTGCACCCGGCGCACCTCGAGGTCGTCGTCGGTCGGGCCACCCGACCCTCGTGGCGGGCTCACCCGAAGGCGGCCCAGGCGACCAGACCGGCACAGATGGCCAACGCCGCCACCACCAGGGCGTAGTCCAGCGCCGAGCGCTTGTGCTGCCGGTGGGGGTTGAAGCCCATGTGGCTCAGTATCGCCTAAGGTCCCGCGACGTGATGCATCGAGCCCGCCGCGCAGCCGCCGTCGGCGTCCTCGGGCTGGCAGCGGTCGGCCTCGCCGCCTGCACGTCCGGCCCGCCGACGCCGACCGACCCGGTCCTGGCCAAGGGCCAGCAGATCTACAACAACCGCTGCCAGGCCTGTCACGGCCCGAGCGGTGAGGGCCTCACGGCACCGGCGTTCTACGGGATCGCCGAGCGCATGACCCTCGAGCAGCACGAGGCGGTGATCGCCCAGGGACGCGACGGCACGCGCATGCCGGCCTTCGCCGACTCGCTCAGCCAGGACGACATCGAGGCGGTCGCCCGGTACGAGCGCGAGGTCATCGGCGTCCGGAACTGACCGGCCCGTGCTTCAGGCGGCCCCGCCGGACGGGGCGGCGCGCAGCACGACGACCGCATCGAGGCCGCCGCCGGGCGTCTCGTCCAGCCGCAGCGTGGCCCGGTTGTGCTCGCACAGCCGGGTGACGATGGCCAGGCCGAGGCCGTGGCCCGACTCGCTGCGGTGCCAGTGCCGCTCGGTCGCTCTCGCCCGCGCCGCGGCGCTCATGCCGGCGCCGTGGTCGGTGACGTGCAACGCCACCGTGTCCGGGTCCTCGGCACTCCTGCGCAGGCGCACGTCGATGGTGCTCGCCGCCGGTGACGCCGCGACCGCGTTGGCGAGCAGGTTGTCGAGGACCTGCTCGAGGTGGTTCGGGTCGCAGCGCACCGGGAGCGCGGCGCCGAGGTCGTCGACGATGGTGACCCCGGCGTCCTCGGCCGCGTAGCGCCACAGCTCGATGCGGTCGCGCCCGATCGCCGCCGCGTCGGCGGTCGCGTCCGACGGTGGCGCTCGATCGAGACGCGAGAGCGCCAGCAGGACGTCGATCGTGTGGTCCAGGCGCTCGAGCTCGTCGAACAGGGGCGCCAGGTCGTCGTCCGTCACGGGCTCGCTGCGTGCCGTGAGGTTGTCGATGCGCAGGCGCAGGGCGGTGAGCGGGGTCCGGAGCTGGTGCGCCGCGTCGGCGGCGAGCTCCTGGCTGGACTGCAGTGCGGCGCCGAGCCGTTCGGTGGTCGTGTTGACCTGCGCCGCCAGGTCGCGGATCTCCGGCGGTCCGTGGTCGGTGCGCGCCCGTGCGTCGAGGTCGCCTCCACCGACGTCGCGCGCCGTGGCGATCACGTCGGCGAGCGGTTGGTTCACCCAGCGGCCGAGCAGCCAGCCGATGACGGCGGCGGTCACCAGCGTGATGGCGGCGATCACGCCGAGCGTGCGCCAGTAGTCGGCGACGTCGTCATCGAGGTCGGCAGCGGTGCGGGTGATCCGCACGGCGCCCAGGACGCGCTCACCGCTTCTGACCGGTTCGGCGACGTAGAGCAGGTCCTCGTCGAGCGTCGCGGAGAAGCGCTCGCCGGAGCTCGACCGACCGGCGAGGGCGTCGGCGATCTCGGGTCGCGAGGTGAAGTCGCGCCCCTCGCCGTCGCCGACGGCGTCCGGCGGGGTCGAGTCGGCGAGCACGGAGCCGTCCTCGTCGACGATGACCACGCGTGCGCCGGTGCGGCCGGCGTACGCCTCGGCGGCCGTACCGGCGGTGGCGCCGTTCGACGCCTGTGCCTCGAGCACGTCCTCGACCACGTCGCCGATGGAGAGCGCGTCGCGCTGGAGCTGGGTGATCAGGTCCGTGCGTTGCTGGTCGGCGTAGTTGACCCCGAGGGGCACCTCGAGCGCCGCCAGGATGACGACGCTCAGGAGCGTGAACGCGAGCGCGAACCGGGCGGTCACCCCTCGGTCCGGCCGGAGGCGTCGGGCGGGATGAGGCGGAACCCCACGCCGCGCACCGTCTCGATGACGTTGGGGTCACCGAGCTTCTTGCGCAGCGCCGCCACGTGCACGTCGAGGGTGCGTGTCGGTCCGTACCAGTTCGGGTCCCACACGTCCTCGATGATCCGGTTGCGCCGGTGCACCGTGAACGGCTCGCGGGCCAGGTAGGCCAAGAGCTCGAACTCGCGTGGCGTCAGCTCGACGGGTGTGCCGCACATGTCGACGGTGTGCGTGCGCGGGTCCACCAGCAGGCAACCGGCGACGATCGGCCCCGCCGCAGGCTCGGTGTCGGCGTCGACCGGTTCGGTGCCGCCGGGGAGCGCTCGCCGCGTGACGGCGCGGATGCGTGCCAGGAGCTCGCGGAAGCCGAACGGCTTGACGAGGTAGTCGTCGGCCCCCAGCTCGAGGCCGATCACGCGGTCTGCTTCTTCGCCCCGGGCGGTGATGACGATGATTGCCGTGGCGGCCGACCGCTCGCGCAGGCGTCGGCACACGTCGAGGCCGTCCATGTCGGGCAGACCCAGGTCGAGCAGCACGACGTCGGCGGGCGCAGCTGCGAGCGCCTCACCTCCCGACCCGGCGCGGGTGACGACGAAGCGCTCTCTGGCGAGCGCCTCGGCCAGCGCGCTGGCGATGGTGTCGTCGTCCTCGACCAGCAGGACCTGCACGGCGGCAATGATCGCACGCCGGCCATCCCGCGGGTCCAGGGTCCCAGGACCTTTACCGAACGCTGACACAACGTTGGCCGCTGGCTGGTCGTGTGCTCGGCGGTTCGTGACGACACCTCTCGTACCTTGCTCCCGACCAGCGACCCGATCGCTGGAGCCCAACCCTGGAGGACCCCTCATGGAACGCAAGCGTGCGCTCTCACTTGCTGCAGCCGTCTCCGGCACCCTGGTGGTGGCGTCGGTGGTCGGCGCCGTGAACATCGGCCTGCTGGCGAGTGCCAGCGAACCGACATCGACCGAGCCCATCGTCTCGCTCGGGGACGTGTCGGCCGACACGACGTCCTCGACGGTGGCGTCGACGACGACTGCGCCCGAGGTC
>JAGQTE010000204.1 GCA_020439175.1 Acidimicrobiales bacterium
CGATGGCGGTGTTGATCAGCAGCAACGTCCAGAACGAGATGTGGTAGCCGAAGGCCAGACAGCACGCCGACAGCGACGCCGCCAGGACGATCTGGGCGACCAGGTTGCCGAACAGGATCAGCCCCACCTTGTTCGGGTCGCGCAGCACGCGCAGCACGTCGGCGCCGTCGCGCAGCTTGTCCTTCACGAAGGCCCGCAGCTTCGCCGAGCGCACCGCCGCCACGACGACGACCAGCACGAGCAGCGCCGTCGCGACGAGCAGCCACCCCGGCAGGCCACCGCCGTCGCTCGTCGTCGAGGTCGACGACGTCGTGGTCGACGCCTCGCTCGACAGCGCGTCCAGGTTCAGGTTGATGCCCCCGATCGTCAGCGCCGCCACGACCAGCAGGATCTGGACCACGAACCCGCCGAACGACCACAGCGCCCCCTGCCCCAGGGCGGTCGTCGTCGGGATGCCGAACTTCTGGAAGTAGCGCGTGTTGAGGGCGATCCGTCCCGCCGACGACGGCACGGCGAGGTCGATGAACTTGCCGGCGAATTGCTCGGCGATGGTCGGTCCGAGCGGGATCTTCTTCACGCAGGCGCCGAGCACGGCGAAGGCCATGCCGACCGATTGCAGCTGGGCGATGGCGAACCCGACGCCGGCCCAGACCCAGTTCGCCTCGGCGAACGACGCCTGGAGGTTCGACCAGCCGATGTCGGCGAGCTGGGACCACACGAAGGACACGGCCACCAGCAAGATGACGGCCATCACGACGCTGCCCCAGCTGACGCGCACCAGCTTCTCGACCTCGGGCTCGTCGATGCCGAGCTCGGTGCTCGCGGCCTTGCGCAAGGTGGCCACCCGAGCGCCGGACCCGGACAGCCGGTGCGCGGACTTGAGGGCCTGGATCGTGGTGGCGTCCTGCTCCAAGCGCCGTCGGGTGTGGCGGCTCAAGGCGGCGGGTTGCAGGAACTGCAGCACGGCCTGGAGACCGTCGTCGCCGAGCGCTCGGCGTGCCGCGGCGATGGCGCGCTCGTCGCCGACCAGCTCGGCGGTGGCGACGAGCAGCTCAGCACGGTCGCTGTTGACGGCCTCGTCGCCGACCGGCTCGAGCCGGGCCTGCGCGAACCCGCCCACCACCGCCCGGTCGGTGCCGGTGGCGGCGAGGTGGACGTTGCCGGCGTGGAGCGCGCCGTGCACGATGCCGGCGGCGCCGAGGGCCAACGCCTGTGCCCACACCTCGTCGAGCAGGGCGTCGTCCAAGGTCGCCGGGTCGGCGGCCTCGAGGGTGGCGGTCGGCTCCTCGAGCACGATCAGCGCGTTGTCGTGCGAGTCGACGCCGCTGGTCACGACCGCCGATGTGCATGCGCCTCGGGCGCCGGCCAGCAGCGTCAGGAACGCCTCGTGCTCGACCTGTTGGACCCGCGTCATCGCCAGGGTCGGGCCGGACTGCTGATACCAGAGGAACGACCACGCCTTGGTGAGCACCTGGGCGTCGTAGGCGTCGCGGCCGTAGAGCTTGGCGGTGAGGCGGCGCCCGCCGGTGTCGGTGACGCGGGCCAGGGCAGCGCCCCAGTCGGTGGTCGACACCAGCTCGAGGTCGGCCACCTCGATGCCGAGGTCGTCGAGCGCGTCTCGGTACTGCGCCTCGTCGGGCTGGCCCTCCGGCGATCCGAAAACGAACAGGATGGCGGCGGCCAGCATGAGGCCGAGGACGTACCCGGCGGCGACGGCCGACCCGCTCGTCGTGCCGACGGCGAGCAGACCCAGGACGGCACCCGCCACGAAGACCGAGCCGAGCGTCCGCACCGGCCGGGTCAGGTGGGGGCGTGCGGTGCGGGTGACCGCCACGACGAACACGAGCACGAGGGCGGGGAACCCCGACGACGTGCGCAGCCAGTTCCACCCGTCGATCGTCGGCCACGCGCCCGTCGCCCAGCGGTAGACGAGCGCCGACACCGCCGGCGCCAGCACGGCGGCGAGCAGCACGTCTCGGCTCAGGCCACGTCGGCGCCACCCGGCCACACCCAGCCCGATGACGAGCAGTGCGGCCCACACCGCCGCCAGGGTCGTCACGAACGACAGCGCCGACACCACGAACTGGGGCAGGAAGCCGAGCGCGCCGGCGAGGCGGTTCGCCAGCGTGCCCGCGTCGTCCCAGACCGCGACGAGCCACAGCAGCACCACGATGCCGACGCCGACGGTGATGGCGTCGATCGGCCGGCGCCGGCGCTGCGTCGTTCCC
>JAGQTE010000205.1 GCA_020439175.1 Acidimicrobiales bacterium
CGCTTCCGGCGGCGGCGCGACGGGTGCCGGAGCCGGCGCGGGCGCCGGCGCTGCGCCCACCGCCTCGACGGTGGGAGCCACTGCCGGCCCGCCGTTGCCGCCCGCCGTGGCGTGTCCGAGCGTCGTGGGGTCGTAGTCGGCGAAGAACTCCTGCCAGGACGGGCTCACGGAGGACGGGTCGGCGCGGTAGGCGTCGAACATCTCGTCGACGAGCCAGGCGTTCTGGCCGAGGAGGTCGCTGGGGGTGACGGGGTCGGGCACGGGGGCATCCTACCCAGCGCCCCGCAGACCAGGATCGGCCGGCGCAGCGTCGCCGAGGCTCAGGAGCGGTCGCGCGCGGCGAGCTTGGTGACCCAGCGCTCGATGGCCTCGCGTGGCTGCGCCCCGGGGATCAGCAGCACGTCGTCCACCAGCCAGGCCGGGGTCGCCGTGACCCCGTGCTCGCGGGCGTCGGCCATGGCCTCGGCGAGCACCCGGGCGCCCACCCCCTCGGCGACCAGATCGGCGATGCCTGCCGCGTCGGCACCCGCCGACGTGACCAGGGCGTCGAGCGTGGCACGATCGCCGAGGTCGCCGGCGTCGACCCAGTGCGTGCGGAACAAGGCGTCGTCGAGGGCATCGAAGGCGTCCGGCGCATGGATCCGCACCACCTCGGCCGTCTCGAGGGCCCGGCGCGAGTTGGGGGTGCGGGTCGGCTTCGTGAACGGCATGCCGAGCTCGGCGCACTCGGCACCGATCATGTCGAGGACGCGGTCGAGCCGACCGCCGGGACGGTGCGCTCGACCCTCCGGTGGGAGCTCGGGATGCAGCTCGAACGGGCGCTGGGTGACCGTGACGCCGAGCGACCGCAGCAAGGCGGTGCGGTCGCGGCCCAGATAGCACCACGGGCAGATGTAGTCGCTCCACAGCACGGCGTGCACGGGTGCCGACGCTAGTGCGACCGGTCCCTACACTCGGCGCCGATGCGGATCGTCACCTGGAACGTCAACTCGCTCAAGGCACGTCTGGAGCGGGTGGAGGAATGGCTCACCAACAACGAGCCCGACATCGTGTGCCTGCAGGAGACCAAGTTGGCCGACGACGCCTTCCCGGCGATCACGTTCGCCGCCCTGGGCTACGAGGCCTTCCACCACGGGGAGGGCCGATGGAACGGCGTGGCGATCCTGTCGCGCGTCGGCCTCGACGATCCGCAGGCAGGGTTCACGGCGTCGCCGGGTGACGACGTGTTCCCCGGTGAGGCCCGCGTCGCCTGGGCGACCTGCGGCGGCGTGCGCGTCGCCTCGGTGTACGTGCCCAACGGTCGCGAGGTCGACCACGACCACTACGCGTACAAGCTGCGGTTCCTCGGCCGCCTCCGCACCGAGCTCGAGGCCACGAGCGACCCGTCGGCCGACGTGGCGATCTGCGGTGACTTCAACATCGCTCCCGACGACCGCGACGTGTACGACCCCGCGGCGTTCGTCGGTGCCACCCACGTCAGCGCGCCCGAGCGGGCGGCGTTGGCCGAGCTGGAGGCGTGGGGGCTCTCCGACGTGTTCCGCCGGCACTACGACGACGGCGGGCTGTACTCCTGGTGGGACTACCGCGCCGGCAACTTCCACAAGGGCAAGGGCATGCGCATCGATCTGGTGCTGGCCTCGGCATCCTTGGCGCAACGGTCGACCGCCGCCCTGATCGATCGCAACGCCCGCAAGGGCAAGGCGCCGAGCGATCACGCTCCGGTGGTCGCCGACTTCGCCCCAGGAGGTGCCGCATGAGCGACGAGCAACCCGGTTCGCCGCCGGGGCCGGAAGGCGCGGACGGGGTGCCGGACCCCGAGGTGATCCGCGGCATGCTCTACACGCGCTGGCAGGAGCCGCCGCCGTCGATGATGACCACCCGCAAGGTCGAGATGCGTCGCCTGGCGGACTCGATGCGCATCATCATCGAGCGCCTGGTCGCCACCGACGCACCGACCGAGCACCTCATCCAGGCCGCGGACGAGCTGGCCCGGGTGGCGTTGACCTTCGACGAGGCTCGGCACGGCACCCGCTACGAGGGCTTCGCCGAGGCGGCCAACGCCGGTGGCGACGTGCACGCCAGCTTCGAGCACAGCCCGTTCATCGGGCGCGCCAACCCGTTGTCGCCGCCGATCTACCTGCACGACATCGACGGCGTCGTGCACGGGCGCGCCATCTTCGGCTCGGCCTACGAGGGCCCGCCGGGTTGCGTCCACGGTGGCTACGTGGCCGGAGCCTTCGACGAGCTGCTCGGTGCCACGCAGTCCCTGTCCGGCGCGCCGGGCATGACCGGGACGCTGACGGTGCGGTACCGGTCGCCGACCCCGCTGCACACCGAGCTGCACTTCGTCGGCCGACTCGTGCGCGTCGAGGGGCGCAAGATCTTCACCGAGGGCCAGGTCTTCGCCGGTGACCGGCTCTGCGCCGAGGCCGACGCCGTGTTCATCTCGATCGACTTCGGACGGTTCGCGCAACTCAAGGCTCAGCGCGACGAGGCCGAGCAGGCTCGGCTCAGCCACGGCTGAACGCGCGTCAGTCGCCGGCGTCGGCGACGACGTCCACGATCTCGGTGGCGTAGCGCGCGGCGCGGCTCGGTCCGACGCCGGGCACGGTCGCCACGTCCTCGGCGGTGCGGGGTCGCCGTTGAGCGATGGCACGCAGCACCTCGTCGCTCAGCACCGTCGCCGGCGGCGCCTCGACGGCGCGCGCCCGGGCGTCGCGCCAGCGCACCAACGCCTCGAGGATCGGGTCGGGCGCGGGCGCCG
>JAGQTE010000206.1 GCA_020439175.1 Acidimicrobiales bacterium
CGGCCGCCACCGGCGGAGCAGCCGTCACCGGCGGGGCGGCCGCCAATGCCGTGGCGCCCACGGTCAGGGCGCCCGCCAGGAGCGCCCAGCGGGAGCGGCGAGCGGGCCGGCGAGTGCCGACGATCGGGGTGGTCCGCTGGCGACGCATGCGCACGACCCTACGGCAGGGCGCCCATCACCACCGCTCGATCCGGGCTGGCTAGCCTGCCCCCGCTGCCGGCGGCGGTTCCCGGCACCAAGAGGAGAAGCCCGATGCAACCCAACGGCACGCCCGCACGCCCAGGCGCCCCGCGCACCGTCACTCGGCGCGAGGCGCTGCTGCTGGGCGGCGCAGGTGTCGCGAGCTTGGCGCTCGCCGCCTGCTCGTCGGACAGCACCACCGGCACGTCCGGTACGACAGCCGGCACGACGGCCGGCACGAGCGGCACAACGGTCGGGACGACGGCGGGCACGACAGGCGTCGTGACGATGGACGACGCTTTGCGCGCCCAACTCGACGCCGTCCTGGCCGAAGGCGTGGCGGGCACCGGCGTCCCCGGCGCCGCGGCCGGTGTGTGGATCGCCGGCGAGCCGTGGCGCGGCACCGCCGGCGTCGCCGACCTGACGACCGGCGACCCGTATCCGGCCGACGCCTTCGCTCGCATCGCCAGCATCACCAAGACCTTCACCGGCACCGCCGTCCTCCTGCGCGTCGACGCCGGTGACCTCGCGCTCGACGACGTGCTCGAGACCTACATCCCGGGCATCGCCAACGGCACCGAGATCACCATCGAGCAGATGCTCGGCATGCGGTCGGGCATCTTCGACTTCACGAGCGACCAGGCCTTCCTCGCCGAGTTCGACGCCGACCCCACCATGGCGTGGACCCCCGAGCAGACGATCGAGATCATCAAGGCCAACCCTCCCGCCTTCGCCCCCGGTACGGCCGTGCAGTACTGCGACTCGAACTACGTGCTGCTCGGGTTGATCGTCGAGCAGCTCACCGGCACCACGCTCGGCGAAGCGATCTCGACGGGCATCCTCGAACCGCTCGGCATGAGCGGGACCAGCTATCCGACGACCGCTGCCGTGCCCGAACCGCACCCCACCGCCTACCTGCCGGACCTCAGCGCAGCGGACCCGGAGCACCCGCTGCCCTTCGACAACGCCGCGCACCCGCCGACCGTCGTCAACGAGGTGAACCCCGCCGTGTCGGCCGGGGCCGGCGCCATGATCTCGACCGTCGAGGACCTCGACGTGTGGGCGCGCGAGCTCGGCACCGGGACGCTGCTGGCCGCCGAGACGCAACGCAAGCGCCTCGCCTCCGAGCTGATGACCGGCCAGTCCGTCGCCGGCTACGGCCTCGGCCTGCTCACGATCGGCGAGCTCGTCGGCCACAACGGGGCGATCATCGGCTACAGCGCCTTTGCCATGTACGACCCGGCGATCGACGCCACGTTCGTCGTCGTCAGCAACGAGTCGACCAACTTCACCACGCCCGCCACCGACATCGGGATCGCCCTGGCGCGCACCGTCCGGCCGAGCGCCCTCGGCGGCTGACGAGCGCCACCGGACCAGTTGGTAGCGTCGGCGACCGATGAGCGCCGCCGACCTGCCCCTGCACCCGAACGCCCCGCGGTGGTTCCGCGAGGCGGTGGCGGTGCCCCATGAGGATCGCACGGTGGTCGTCGACGAC
>JAGQTE010000207.1 GCA_020439175.1 Acidimicrobiales bacterium
GCCGGGAGGCGAGACCGGCGGCGGCGCCGGCGGCGGGGCCGTCCCGGCCGGCCCGCCGATCCTGGCGGTCGACCCGACGCTGACCCTGGCGCCCGGCGAGACCGAGGGGACCATCTGGCTGCGCAACGTCGGCGGCTCCCCGCTGACGTGGTCGCTCGGCGAGGCCGAGGGCCCGCCGCTCGTCTCGCCCGCCGGCGGCACCATCGAGCCGGGGCAGCAGGCGATGACGGCCTTCGAGTGGTACCAGCCCCAGCTGCACAGCGACGTCGACATCACCGTCACCTTCCTGAGCGACGGCGGCACGGCGGAGGTCGCCGTGCACCTCACTGCCCTCGAGCCGGTCTTCTCGATCGTCGACGGGACGTGGAACATCCGCAACGGCAACACGTTCCTCGTCGACTACGGCGTGATGGACCTGGGCCTGACCCTGCGCAACGACGGGACGGCGCCGCTGGCCGTCGACCCGCAGGAGCTGCCCGGACTCGACGTCATCGGCGGGCCGTGGCTCCTGGCGCCCGGCCAGGAGGTGCACCTGCACGTCGTGCTGTGCAACGCCCACTACAGCGGCGGCATCCCCGACTTCCACGACCGGGACCTGCACATCCACACC
This sequence comes from Acidimicrobiales bacterium, assembly GCA_020439175.1. Lineage (GTDB taxonomy): Bacteria > Actinomycetota > Acidimicrobiia > Acidimicrobiales > Acidimicrobilacustridaceae > JAGQTE01. The sequence continues at coordinate 611 of JAGQTE010000207.1, forward strand.
GACGGCTGGCAGGGCACCCTCGACTTCGGCGTCCGGTTCACCCTGGCGCCGGGCCAGGTGGCTCCGGCGTGCTGAGCGGGCCGACGGGACCGGTCGCCGCCTCGAAGACCGCCAGCACGTCGACGGCGTACGGCGCGGCTTCCTCGACACCGAACTGCAGCACCGACATGAGCATCGACAGCATGATCGACAAGATGCCGTTGGCGATGACCGCCGGGTCGATGTCGGTGCGGGCCAGGCCGATGGTCTGGTTGTGCCGGAGCTGCTCGGTGATGAACTTGCGCAGCTCCTCGAGCGCCGGCAGCTCGAGGAGCCGTGCCGTGGCGTGGGGTTCGAGGCCGGCCAGGACCCGCCGGGCCAGCGGGTGGCGCTCGACGGCGTCGACCATGCCGAGCACGACGGCGATCGACAGGTCGCCGGCCTGCATCCGCTCGGCCGTCATGGCGGCGGCCTCGGAGATGGCGCCGGCGGCGTCCTCGTCGAGCGCCGCCTCGAACAGCGCCTCCTTGTTGGGGAAGTAGGCGTAGGTGACCGTCGGGCCGACGCCGGCGTCGCGGGCGACGTCGGCGATCTTGGTGGCGCGGAAGCCGTCGCGGCCGAAGCGGTCGATGGCGGCCTGCAGCACGGCCTGGCGGGTCTGGGCGCCCTTGCCCAGCGGCTCGTGCGCTTCGTCGTCGGGCGATGCGGTTCGATCCGGCACGGTGACAAGAGTAACAGATTTGAGCGTTTTACGGAAACACTCAAATGCTCTAAGGTGGCGCCTGTCCCAGAACCACGACAGAGGTGCTCGTCCCGATGCTCCAGATGGTCCAGACCTCCAACCCCGATCGTGCGGTCCCCACCCGCCGCATCTCCTTCGAGGAGTCGCTCGCCGACCTGCCCAAGCACTTCGCCGGCGACGGCAACGTGCTGGCGAGCCACATCATCGCCGTGCTGTCGTCGCTGTTCCCCGACGGCGAGGACTTCTTCGTCCGCTCGGTGCGCAACTACCGCGACCAGATCACCGACCCGGTGCTCAAGCGCCAGGTCGCCGGCTTCATCGGGCAGGAGTCGGTCCACGGCCGTGAGCACCGCGTGCTCAACGACCGCCTCGCCGAGCTCGGCTACAGCACGCAGTTCGGCGAGAAGGTCACCTTCGCCCTCATGAAGTTCGTCGACGCCACGGCACCCAAGATCGGGCGCCTCGCCGTCACCGCCGCCGTCGAGCACTTCACCGCCACCCTCGGCGAGCTCGTGCTGCGCGACGCCGAGCTGCGCGACACCATCGGCACCTCGGCGGTGCGTGAGGTGTTCGAGTGGCACGCCCTCGAGGAGACCGAGCACAAGGCGGTGGCCTTCGACGTGTTCCGGGCGGTCGGCGGCAGCGAGTTCCGGCGCCGCCTCGGCATGCGCATCGTGCGTCCCGGCTTCGTGGTGCTGGTCACGGTGCTGGTGGCGCTGTCGCTCCTGCGAGATCCGTCGTTCTGGCGTCCGAAGAACCTCAAGGCGGCGTGGGGGCTGCGGCACACGTCGCTGTTCTCCAAGCAGACGTGGCGCACGCTCAAGGCCTACGACAAGCGAGGCTTCCACCCTGACGACTTCGACACCGACGAGCTGTGCGAGACCTGGCGCGCCGAGCTGTTCGGTCGCGAGGGCTACCTCAACGACAAGCTCGCCGGTGCCGGCGCTGCGGCGGCCTGAGATGGAGCACCTCGACGTCCTCATCGTGGGCGCCGGCCTGTCGGGCATCGGCGCCGCCCACCACGTCACGACCGACTGCCCGTGGGCCGAGTTCGCCGTGTTCGAGGCCCGGGGCGCCATCGGCGGCACGTGGGACCTGTTCCGCTACCCCGGCATCCGCTCCGACAGCGACATGCACACCCTCGGCTACCCCTTCCGCCCGTGGACCGGGCGCAAGACGATCGCCGACGGCGCCGACATCCTGCAGTACATCCGCGACACGGCGGCCGAGGCGGGCATCGACCGCAAGATCCGGTTCCACCACCGCATCGTGCGGGCCGACTGGTCGACGCCCGACGCCCGCTGGCACGTGGTGGCCGAGCGCACCGACCCCGACAGCGGCGCCGTCGTGGAGACGGTGGAGCTGACGTGCTCGTTCCTGTTCTCGTGCACCGGCTACTACCGCTACGACCGGGGCTACGTGCCCGACTTCGCCGGCATGGACGACTACCGCGGCCAGATCGTGCACCCGCAGTTCTGGCCCGAGGACCTCGACTACGCCGGCAAGACGGTCATCGTCATCGGCTCGGGTGCCACGGCCGTCACGCTGGTGCCGTCGATGGCCACCGACGCCGCCCACGTGACGATGCTGCAGCGCTCGCCCACGTACATGGCGACGGTCCCCACGGTGAACCCGCTCGTCGGCGGCGTGCGCAAGGTGCTGCCCCGGCGTGCGGCAGCCACGGTGCTCAAGTGGGGCAACGCCGTCGGCACCCAGGCGGTGTACCGGCTGTCGAAGACGCGGCCGGATCTGGTCAAGAAGGCGCTGCGCAAGGGCCTCGAGCAGCAGCTGCCCAAGGGCTTCGACATCGACACGCACTTCACCCCGTCGTACAACCCGTGGGACGAGCGCCTCTGCGCCGTGGCCGACGGCGACCTGTTCAAGGGCATCCGCGACGGGCGCATCGATGTGGTCACCGACCACATCGACCGGTTCACCGAGACCGGCATCCGGCTGCAGTCGGGCCGGGAGCTGACCGCCGACATCATCGTGCCGGCGACCGGCCTCGAGCTGCTGTTCATCGGCGGCATGGAGCTGTCGGTCGACGGGGCACCCGTCGACGTGTCCGAGCGCCTCGTCTACAAGGGGATGATGCTCGAGGACACCCCGAACTTCGCCGTGGCGGTCGGCTACACCAACGCCAGCTGGACGCTCAAGGCCGACCTCACCTTCGACGCCGTGTGCCGGCTGCTCAACACCATGCGGGGGCGGGGCATGCGCCAGTGCACGCCGACCAACGTCGGCGGCGAGGTCGAGCCGGCGCCGCTGCTCGGCCTGCAGTCGGGCTACATCCAGCGCTCGGCCGACCGGTTCCCCAAGCAGGGCGACCGCTTCCCGTGGAAGGTGTACCAGAGCTACCTGCGCGACTACCGGGCCATGCGCCTGCAGCCGCCGGTCGGGCCCGGCATGGTCCTGTCGAACCCGGTGCGCCACGTGAGCGCCTGGCGACCGGCACCGGAGGTGCCGCCGGCGACGGGTGGCACTCCGACGGACGAGCGCGAGCTCGCCACCACCAGCTGACCGACGCCGGGACGAACCCAGGGGGGACACATCATGGAGGACTTCACCGGACGTGTCGTGGCCATCACGGGCGCGGCGTCGGGGATCGGGCGGGCGCTGGCCGTGGACTTCGCCCGCCAGGGCGCGCACGTGGCCCTGAGCGACGTCGACACCGACGGCCTGGCCGACACGGTCAACCGCTGCGAGGGGCGCGGGGTCAAGGTCAGCTCGCAGCGCCTCGACGTCGCCGACCGTGACGCCGTGTTCGCCTGGGCCGATCAGGTCGTCGCCGATCACGGCGCCGCCAACGTCATCGTCAACAACGCCGGCGTGGCGCTGGGAGCGACGGTCGAGTCGATGTCCATCGAGGACCTCACCTGGCTCGTCGACATCGACTTCTGGGGCGTGGTGCACGGTACGCAGGCCTTCCTGCCGCACCTCAAGGCGGCGAGCGAGGGACACGTCGTGAACGTGTCGAGCGTGTTCGGCCTGATCTCCATCCCGACGCAGTCGGCGTACAACGCCGCCAAGTTCGCCGTGCGTGGGTTCACCGACGCCCTGCGCATGGAGCTCGAGATCGAGCGCTGCGGCGTGTCGGCGACGACGATCCACCCGGGTGGCATCAAGACGAACATCGCCCGCAGCGCCCGCATCGACGACAGCGTCAACCGCGTGGCCCCCGGGCCGGGCAACCCGGTGGAGGGCTTCGAGAAGATGCTGCGCACCACGCCGGAGAAGGCGGCACGCCAGATCATCGAGGCGGTGCGCAAGGACAAGCGGCGGGCGCTCATCGGCCCGGACGCCAAGGTGTTCGACGCGCTGTCCCGCCTGCCGGCCGGCGTCTACCAGTCGATCATCGTGCGCGGCGCCCGGCTGGGCCAGCGCTGACGGTGATCGGCCGGTCGCCGGGGCGGGGGTCGACCAGTGGGCAGCGGGTGCCGGTGTAGATGGTGGGCATGCAGCGGTTGCAGTGGATGCATCCGGAGGCCTGCGCCGTGCCGTCCTGCCACTGGTTGATCAGGTCGGGGTCGTGCAGCAGCGCGCGACCCATGGCCACGAAGGCGAACCCGTCGTCGATGGCGTCCTGGGCGGTGTCGAGACGGCTCACCCCGCCGAGCAGCACGATCGGCAGGTCGACGGCATCGAGGAAGCGTCGCGCCTTGTCGGCGAAGTAGGCCTCCTCGTACGGGTAGGCCTTCAAGAACTGCTTGCCGACCAACCTGAACCCGGCCCGCAGATGCCACGGCAGCGCCGCCCCGAACTCGGCCACCGGGGCGTCGCCCTTGAACAGGTACATCGGGTTCATGAGCGAGCTGCCGCCGGTGAGCTCGAGGGCGTCGAGGGCGCCGTCGTCGGCAAGCCACCGGGCCACCTCGAGGCTCTCGTCCAGCTCGAGGCCGCCCTTGTAGCCGTCGACCATGTTGAGCTTGGCCGTCACGGCGATGTCGGGCCCGACGCTCTCACGCACCGCCAGCACCACCTGGCGGGCGAACCGGGCGCGGTTGGCGAGGCTGCCGCCCCAGCCGTCGGTGCGGCGGTTGAGCTTGGGGCTGAGGAACGACGACAGCAGGTAGTTGTGGCCGAGGTGGATCTCGAGGCTGTCGAAGCCGGCCTCGACGCACAGCACGGCGCCGCGCCGGTAGTCGTCGGTGATGCGCTCGATGTCGTACTCGCCCACGGCGCGGCTCCGGCGCATCGAGCGCGGGTCGAACTGCGGGGTTGGGGCCATGGCGGGCACCCCGTTGGAGGCGGCGTTGGCCACCGGGCCGGCGTGGCCGATCTGGGCTGCGGCCTTGGCCCCCTCGGCGTGTACGGCATCGGTGAGGCGTCGCAGGCCGGCGACGGCGGACGGCACCAGCACCACGCAACCGTCGTCGGTCCGCCCGTCGGGAGCGACGGCGAGGTAGGCGACCGTGGTCATGCCCACGCCGCCGGCGGCGATGCGGCGGTGGAACTCGACGAGGTCGTCGGTGACGAGGCCGCCGGGGGAGCGGCCCTCGAAGGTGGCGGCCTTGATCGTGCGGTTGCGCAGCGTGATCGGGCCGAGCTCGGCGGGGGCGAACAGCGAGGGCATCGGTGCCGAGTCTGTCATGGGCCGCTGAAGATGTTGCCGGCCGGGGCCCCGAGGCGACCGGCCTTGGGGTCATAGGACTGCGCCGCCTCCTCCCAGCTGGCCAGCTCGGCGCGGCCGACGACGAACCAGTGCACCTCGTCCGGGCCGTCGGCCAGGCGCAGCGTCCGCTGGGAGGCGTAGAGGTCGGCGAGCGGCGTCCACTGCGACACGCCGGTGGCGCCGTGGATCTGGATGGCCTCGTCGATGATGTGGCACACCCGCTCGGGCACCATCGCCTTGACGGCGCTGACCCAGACCCGGGCCTCGCGGTTGCCGAGCACGTCCATGGCCTTGGCGGCCTTGAGCACCATCATCCGCATCGCCTCGATCTCGACGCGGGCCCGGGCGATGACCTCGGTGTTCTTGCCGAGGTTGGCGATGCGCTTGCCGAACGCCTCGCGGGTCAGGCCGCGCATGGCGAGCATGCCGATGGCCCGCTCGGCGGCGCCGATCGAGCGCATGCAGTGGTGGATGCGGCCGGGGCCGAGGCGGACCTGGGAGATCTCGAAGCCGCGCCCCTCGCCCAGCAGCACGTTGTCGGCGGGCACCCGGCAGTCGGTGAAGCGCAGGTGCATGTGGCCGTGGGGGGCGTCGTCCTTGCCGAAGACCTCCATCGGGCCGAGCACCTCGTAGCCGGGGGTGTCGGTGGGGACGAGGATCTGCGACTGGCGCAGGTGCGCCGGCCCGTCGGGGCTGGTCTGCACCATGACGATGAGGATCTTGCAGCGGGGGTCGCCGGCGCCGGAGATGTAGTACTTCTCGCCGTTGATGACCCACTCGTCGCCGTCGAGCTCGGCCCGGCACGAGATGTTCTTGGCGTCGGAGCTGGCCAGGTCGGGCTCGGTCATGGCGTAGGCGGAGCGGATCTCGCCGGCGAGCAGCGGGGCGAGCCACCGCTGCTTCTGCTCCGGGGTGCCGACCCGCTCGAGCACCTCCATGTTGCCGGTGTCGGGCGCGGAGCAGTTCAGGCACTCCGAGGCGATGGGGTTCTTGCCGAGCTCGGCGGCGATGTAGGCGTAGTCGAGGTTCGACAGGCCCTCGCCGGTGTCGGCGTCGGGGAGGAAGAAGTTCCACAGTCCGGCGGCCTTGGCCCTGGCCTTGAGGCCGTCGAGCAGCTCGAGCTGACCCGGCGCCCACGACCAGCGCTCGGTGCGGTCGGCGCCGAGGCGGAAGAACTCGGCGGTGACCGGCTCGACCTCGGCGGCGACGAAGGCGACCACCTGCTCGTACAGCGGCTTGGCGGACTCGGACATCCGCAGGTCGAACATCTCGTCGGTCGTCGGCAACCCGGTCATGGCGATCCCCCTGGTGTCGTGGCCTGCCGGCAACGTAGCGCCGTCGTCAGCGCAGCCGTGACGCCGGTTGGTAGTTGGGGCCGGCGGTCTCGTCGACGCGGCGCAGCAGCAGCTCGCAGGGCGGCTCGAACCGCTCGGCGAAGGCGATCGAGGCGGCCTCGCCGAGCAGCTCCCACGGCAGGGTCGTGAGCCGGTCGGTCTCGTCCTCGACGTGCTGGCGCAGGGCCACGCCCTCGTCGTGCACCGTGCGCGCCGCGGCGTCGGCGAGCCCCTTGGCGTCGAGCGCCGCCCAGCCGGCGTCGAGGGCGGCGGGCGTGGTGCCACGGGAGTTGGCCAGCCAGTCGGTCTCGTAGCCGAGCCAGGCGTTGTGCAGGATCGACGCCTCGGCGTGGGTGAGCCCGTTGGCGACGACGAC
>JAGQTE010000208.1 GCA_020439175.1 Acidimicrobiales bacterium
ACGGCCTCGGCGCCGTCGGTGCGCCGCCGCGTCACCTCACGCCGGGGCCGGCTCCGCCGTGTCGGAGGCGGTGAGCCCGACGTCGCGCGGCGTGCCGCCCCGCGCCGGCGACATGCCCCACAGGCCGGCACCGACGGCGGCGACCGCGCCGACGACGATGCCCCAGCGGGCGCCCAGCTGCTGGGTGATCCATCCCAGGATCGGGCCGCCGATCGGCGTCGACCCCAGGAACACCATCGCCTGCAACGCCAGCACCCGACCGCGCATGGCGGCATCGGCGCGGAGCTGGACGATCGCTGTCGACGCCGTCAGGAAGCCGATGCTGCCGAAGCCGACCAGCACGCCGATCGGCATGGCCACGGCCAGGTTCGGCGCCAGCGCCAGCAGGCCCATCGACACACCGAACACCACCGCCGACACGCCGACGCCGCGCACGTCCATCGTGGTGCGGCGCGCCACCGCCAGGGCACCCACGAGCGACCCGACGCTGACCACCGAGAACAAGATGGTGAACACGGTCTCGTCGCCGCCGAGGTCCCGGGTGACGAACAGCGGCAACACGGTCTGGAAGTTGAAGGCCAGCGTGCCGACGACCGCCATCATCACCAGCGGCGCCCACACGTCGGGCGTGCGACGGGCGTAGCGCAGCCCCTCGCGCACCTGCCCCTTGGCCCGCGGCGTGACCGGCCCGCGGTGCAGCTCGGTGCTGCGCATGGCCAGCAGCGCCGCCAGCACCGCCACGTACGAGACGCCGTCGGCGACGAACGTCCAGCCGAACCCCACCGTCGACACGAGCAGGCCGGCCAACGCCGGGCCGATGACCCGCGACGACGTCATCAGCGCCGAGTTCAGGCTGACGGCGTTGTTGATCTCGGCGGGCGGCACCATCTCGACGACGAAGGCTCGCCGCGCCGGGTTGTCGAAGGCGACCGTGACGCCGCCGAGCACGGCGATGGCGAAGATGCCCGCCAACGGCGGCTCCGGGAGGAACGCCAGGGCAGCCAGGGCGAACGACTGCAGCATGGCCAGGCTCTGCACGATCAGCAGCAGGCGCCGCTTGTCGGAGCGGTCGGCGACCAGGCCGGCGAACGGGCCGAGCAGCAGCACTGGGCCGAACTGCGCCGCCGCCAGCAGGCCGAGGGCGAGGGCGCTGTCGGTGATGCGCAGGACCAGCAGCACCTGGGTCACGAGCGTCAGCCAGTTGCCGACCTGCGAGACGAGCTGACCGCCGAAGAACAGCCGGAAGTTGCGGTGCCGGAGCGAGCGGAAGGTGTCGTGGGTGAAGCGGCGGATCGGACTCATCGGCGCGCCGCCTCGGGAGGCTCGTCGTCGAGCTCGGTCAGGGCCTCGAGCGCGTCGAGCGCCGCCGCCAGAGTCGCCACCTGCTCGGCGTCGAGGCGAGCGACGCGCGCCGACAACCAGGCGTCCTTGCGGGTGCGCGCCCGCCGCAGCACGTCACGCCCGGCACGGGTCACCACCAGCAGCGCGGCGCGGCGGTCGTCGGGATCGTCCATGCGGTCGACGAGTCCCTGCTCGGCCAGGTACGTCGTGACGCGGGTGACCGTGGGGGCGGCCACGCGCTCGTGCTCGGCGAGGGCGCCGGGGCTGAGCGGTCCGTGGCGTTCGATGGCGGCCAACGCCGAGAGCTGCGTAGGCGTCAGCCCGGCATCGGACTGCTGGCGGAGCTGGCGGGCGAGGCGGGTGACGCTGAGCCGCAGCGCGGCGGCGACATCGACCACGGCATCGGTGTCGCGGTCGGTGTCCTGGGTCCGTGGGGCCTGCGCCATGTCACTGCTCCTGGTTCACGCTGCTACTGGCTCACGCTGCTACTGGTTCACGCTGCCACTGGTTAGCGTCGCTAACATTAGCGAGGCTAACGATAACGCCGCCGACCCCGAACCCCAACCACCACCTCCCCCGGTGGCTGACGCGTTCTGGTGCGGGGGTCGCGTCACGCTCGACGCGATGTCGCTACCGGAAGGCGGGGGCGACGCGTTCGATGAGCAGGTCGAGCACGCGGTGGCGCACCGTCGGATCGGGCATCGTGAAGTCCGGGACGATCAGCTCGTCGACCCCGGCGTCCCGGTACGCCGCCACGAGGTCGACCACCTCCTCCGGGGTGCCGACGATGGTCGGGCGTTCCAGCTCCACGCCGCGGAACCGCTCCAGCCACGCCGTGTCCTCCGACACGAACATCAGCGCCTGCGCCGAACGATGGATCTCCGCCGGGTCGCGTCCGATCTCGGCACAGCGCTCCTCGAGCACGGCGCCCTTGGCGGCGAGGCGCTCCGGCGAGCCCCAGATGTTCCACTCGTCGGCGTAGCGAGCGGCGATGCGCAAGGTCCGCTGCTCGCCGCCGCCGCCGATCAACAGCGGCAGGCGCTCCTGCACCGCCTTGGGGGACAGCGGCGCGTCCTCGATGCGGTAGTGCTCGCCGTGGAAGGTGGTGCGATCATCCCGCAGCAGCCCGGTGATGACGGCGCACGCCTCCTCGAGCCGGTCGAGCCGACTGCGGACCGTGCCGTACTCGAAGCCGTAGAAGGTGTGCTCGTTCTCCTGCCAGCCGGCACCGAGGCCGAGGACGACGCGGCCGCCACTGATGTGGTCGGTCGTCGTGGCGATCTTCGCCAGCAGCGCCGGGTTGCGGTAGGTGTTGCCGGTCACCAGCGCCCCGAGTCGGACTCGGGGCACGGCGGCGGCGAGGCCGGCGAGCATGGACCAGCACTCGAGCGTCGGACCGCCGGGATCGACCACGCTCGGCACGAAGTGGTCGGCGACGTACACGCCGTCCCAGCCCGTCGACTCGGCATGGCGTGCTGACGCCAGGATGTCGGCCCACGGTTGCTGCGCGTTGGCCCAGTAGGAGAACCGCATGCGCCGACCGTACCTGCCGACGAACCCCCTCGTTCTGGTAGTGCGACCGGTCGGCGAACCCACCAGGTGCCGCACCAGAACGACGGCGGTTCAGGCGGTCGGAGGTTCAGGCGGGCGGCGGTTCGGCAGCGGGCGGTTCGGCGGCCGGCGGCTCGGTGGCGAGCAGCGCAGGATCGAGGAGCAGGTGGTCCGACAGGTCGCCGAGCAGGTGGGGCACCATGCGGCGCTCGACGAAGTGCCACCCGTGCGGGTCGCGGGCGAAGCGGTCGCGGTAGACCCCGGTGATGATCGGCTCCAGCGCCCCGGCGCGCTGCTGCACGACGCAGAAGCGCGACCGGGCCGCCGCCGACGCTGCGGCGTCGTCGACGTCGATCACGAGGTTCGACACGAGGTGCGCCGTTCGGGGCGTCCCGTCCTCGTGCAGCCGTGTGGTCGCCCGGTAGAGCGCCGCCACCGCCTCGGCGCCCTCGGCGAGCGGCGTCCCGTCGGCGAGGGCGATGCGACCGTCGGCGAACAGCGCCCCGACGCCGTCGAGATCGCCGCTGTCCATGCAGTCGGCGTACCGGGCGATGAGGGCGGTGATGGCCGAGACGTCATCCACGCCGCCGACCGTACCGCTGGCGACTGCTCCGCTCAGCGAGCACGACCCGCAGACGGGCCGGAGGGCTTCCCGCCAGTGCGCGACCGCGCCCGCTTCGCACCGGGAGCGCCGGCCTGGCGGCCGGCCACCTTCGCCGAGCGCGGACCGGAGCGAGCCTTGCGGGCCTTGGCCTTGGCCTTGCCCGGCTTGGCGCTCTCGGACTTCGGGTAGCCGGACTTGGCCTTGCGCGGCTTGGACGGCTTGGTCGAACGCGTCGCCGGCGTGCCGTCGGCGTTGAGCCGTCGCGGCTTGGCCGGAGCGTCGTCGGCGTCGCGGTGCGCCCGCTGCGACGACGACGGCGCCTCCGAGGACCGGGAGCGGGAGGTGCTGCCAGATCCTGCGCCACCGGACCGTGCACCGCCGGGCTTGCGATCCCCACCTGCACGGTTCGCATCCGACGACCACGGGCGACCATCGCCATCGTCGCGGCGCGGCCGGTCGGCGCCCTTGGGTCGGTCGTCCCGGCGCGGGCGGTCGGCGCCCTTGGGTCGATCCTCGCGTCCGCGCCGGTCGTCCCGATCGGAGCGATCTCGAAGAGCGCTCGACCGCTTCGATGGCCGGTCGGCGTCACCGGTGCGGCGGTCGCCGGTCGAGCGCTTGGTCCCCGACGAACGGTGCTGGCCGCTCGAGCGCTTGTGGCTCGCCGACCGATCGGACGTGCCGGCGTCGCGCCCGGACGGCTCCATCGGCTCGAACGGGCGGGCCGCTGGCATCGGCGTCGTCGAGGCCTCGAGCTTGCCGATGTCGGGATCGACCATGCGCGCCGGCAGGCCGAGATCGCGCTGGATGTTGCTCACGTGCTTGCGCACGTCCGGCGGCACCAACGTGACGACCATGCCCGTGGCACCGGCGCGACCGGTCCGGCCCGAACGGTGCACGTAGGCCTTGTCGTCCTCGGGTGGGTCGAAGTGCACGACGCACGCCACGTCGTCGACGTGGATGCCGCGCGCCGCCACGTCGGTGGCGACCAACGCCGCCACCTCGCCACGGGCGAAGGCGCCGAGCGCCCGCTCGCGCTGGTTCTGCGACCGGTCGCCGTGGATCGCCGCCGCCGGCACGCCGGCGTTGGACAGCTGGCGGGCGACCCGCTCGGCGCCGCGCTTGGTGCGACAGAACACGACCGTCTGACCGGCGCGGGCCACGACCTGGGCGGTGACGGTCACCTTCTCGGTGCGCGCCACGCGCCAGAAGAAGTGCTCGACGTCGCCGTCGTGGTCGTCATCGCCGGCGATCTCGTGGCGGGCGGGGTCGTGCTGGTAGTTCTTGATCAGCACGTCGACGTCGCCGTCGAGCGTCGCCGACAGCAGCAGCGTCTGGCGGTCGTCGGGGCACTGGTCCAGGAGGCGCCGCACCTCGGGCAGGAAGCCCATGTCGGCCATGCGGTCGGCCTCGTCGATGACGACGCGCTCGACGGCGTCGAGGCGGAGGTGGCCCTGACCGATCAGGTCGGCGAGCCGCCCCGGCGTGGCGACCACGATGTCGACGCCGCGGCGCAGCGACTTGACCTGGCGGTCGAAGCCGACGCCGCCGTAGAGCGCCTCGACCGACGGCTTGCCGTGGCCGGCGAGGGCGACGAGCTCCTTGCGCACCTGCGAGGCGAGCTCGCGGGTGGGCACGAGCACGAGGGCCCGCGGTCGACGGGAGTCGGCGCGCGGCGTGCCGAGCACGAGCGGGATGCCGAAGGCGATGGTCTTGCCCGAGCCGGTCGGCGCCTTGCCGCACAGGTCGCGGCCGGCGAGCGCGTCGGGAAGCACGGCCGCCTGCACGGCGGTCGGCTCGGTGATGCCGCGCGCGGCGAGCGACGCCACGAGGGCGTCGGGCACGCCGAGCTCGGCGAAGGAGATGGACGGGGTGGAAGGGACGCCGAGGTCGGCGACAGCTGAAGACACGGATGCTCCGAACGATGGGCCGCGCCGGGACGACCGGAAGCGGTGGGGACCGGGCCGCAGGGCGCGGGACCGGCAGGTGATCGGTGCCAAGAGGCAGGACACCGGGGGGTGTGTGGGTCGGGCGCCGGCACCGGCAGCTCGGGAGCTGGTCAACGCATGCCTCTTCGCGCTGAACCGACCCAGGGATCGGCGACGACCCTACCGGGCGCGCGCCGCGAACGCGCCATCGCGGCGCGCGCCGGGACGGCGTGCGTCAGTCCGAGACGTCGGCCTGGGCGATGAGCTTGGTCGGCGTGATCCGCACCAGCAGCTCGCCGGGCACGCCGTTGCGCCGCCCGAATTCCTCGGCCCGGTCGGCTCCCATGTAGCGGGCACCGATCCGGGTCGACCAGGCCACCAGCTCCTCCGGATCCTCGGAGATCGTCGCCGTGCCCTCGACGATCACGAAGGCGTACGGCGGGGTCGGATCGTCGACGGTCAGCGCCACGCGCGGATCGCGTCGCAGCGACTTCGCCTTCACCGACTCGTGCCACGTGGTGCACACCACGTCGTCGCCGTCGAGCAGGAACCACACCGGGGCGACGTGCGGCGACCCGTCCGCCCGAGTCGAGGCCAGCTTGGCGGTCCGGGTGCCCTCGAGCAGGAAGGCCCGCCGTTCGTCGGCGTCCATGGTGCGTGCCATCACCCGATCTTGGCGCGCCGTACGACGTCGCGCCTGTAAGAGGTCGGGACCTCGATGGTCAGGACCAGTGCACGACGCACACCGGAGGTGCCCCGCATGTCCCAGATCATCGACCTCACCACCGCCCGGGCCCGCCGGTCGCACCCGGCGGCCGCAGCGCCGGACCCCGCGACCGCGAAGGCGCGCCAGCGCACCCGGCGCCTGGCCACGCTGGCCTCGGTGGCGACCGTGCTGGCGCTGCCCGTGCTCGCCGTCGACGCCGCGGATGCCGCACAACGCACGCCGGCACCCACCGGCACGTCGAGCACGGCCGCCACCACCGACCTCGCCGGGTCGGGACGCACCGGCGGCGGCGCCACGTGCCGGGGTGAGGCCGCCGAGCTCGTCACCGACGGGGACTGGTACGGCACGGCCGAGCGCGACGTCGTCGTCGTCACCGGTCCGTCCACCGTCGTGTGGGCCGGCCTCGGCGACGATCTCATCTGCGTCCACAACGCCGGCTACCACGGCAGCGAGATCCGCGGCGGCCCCGGCGACGACGTGATCATCACCTACAGCGGGATGAACGACGTGTTCGGCGACGGCGACGACGATGTGATCCTCGGCAACGGCGCCGGCGAGCACCTCGAAGGCGGTGACGGCAACGACAGCATCAAGACCTCGGGGCCGTCCTACCTGTACGGCAACGCCGGCAACGACCGCCTGCTGGGCAGCGGCGCCGACGACACCCTGAACGGCGGCGACGGCGACGACCTGCTCTACGGCTTCGGCGGCGTCGACCAGCTGATCGGGGGCACCGGCGCCGACGAGCTCCACGGAGGCGCCGCCTACGACCACCTCGACGGCTCGGTCGACGCCCAGGTCGACACCTGCGTCGACGCCGCCGGGTTGGCGAACGGCGCCGCCATGGCCGGCTGCGACGTGATCACCCTCACCCCCGCCGCCGGCTTCGGCGGCTTCAGCAGCTGACCCGGCGACCCCAACCGAAATTGGGCTGGGACCTCCGACATACCGGAGTCCCCAGCCCAATTTCGGGGGTCGCCGGCGGTTCAGGTCAGGCGGTGTGGATGGCGGCGACGAGCTCGCCGAGCAGGTCGTCGGTGGCGGCGTACGGGGTGTAGAGCGCCAGACGGTCGGGCCGATCGCCGAAGCGCCCCCGCAGCTGCACTGCCACCTCGTCCGGCGTCCCCCGCACGGCGATCGTTGCCAGCACCTCGTCGTCGATCAGGTCGGGCAGGGTGTCCCAGGCGCCGCTGCGGGTCAGCGCCTGGAGCTCGGGTTGGAGGTCGCCCCACCCGTGCGCCTCGAGCACCGGTCGATACGCCGGCGTCGAGCCGTAGAACGCCAGCAAGGCGCGCGTCCCGGCGTCGGCGACCGCCTGCTCCGCATCGTCGCGCCCGACCGCCACGATGGCCTCGACCACGACGGTCAGGTCCCCGTCGTCCCGACCGGCGCGCGCCAGGCCGGCGGCGACGTTGGGCCACACGTGGTCGTCGAGGTGCCGCTGCGAGTTGAACGGCATCACCAGCAGGCCGTCGGCGTGCCCCGCCACCATGCGGGTCATCTGCGGGCCGAGCGCGCCGACGTGGATGGGCGGTGGGCCCGTCGGCAGTGGCTGGGGCGAGAACATCGGCGACATCCGGGTGTGCGTGTAGAACTCGCCGCGCACGTCGAGCCGCGTGCCGTCCTGCCAGGCGGCGAAGATGGCACGCAACGCCTCGATCAGCTCGCGCATCCGAGCGACGGGCCGATCGAACGGCACGCCGAACCGCTCGGTGATGTGGGTGCGCACCTGCGTTCCAAGGCCGAGCGCGAACCGCCCGCCGGTCAGGTCGGCGAGGTCCCAGGCGGCATGCGCCAGGTGGATCGGGTTGCGCGGGAAGGCGATGGCCACGTTGGTCCACAGGTCGAGGTCGATCCCGGCGCCGGCCACCATCGCCAGCGGGTGGAACACGTCGTGGGGACCCTCGAAGGTGAACACGCCGTCGAACCCGAGCCGGCGCAGGTGGGCGGCGCGCTCGACCGCGCCGTGCGGCGAGAACAGTGCGGTGTCGACGCGCATGGCGCCAGTCTGGCCGACGGGTCGTAGCCTCGATGCCCGTGGCACCGCCCGAGCGCATCCTCGAGCTGGGGCACGGGTGTCGCATCCCGCTCGACGAGCTGGCGGTGCGCACCGGACCCAGCGGCGGACCCGGAGGCCAGCACGCCAACCGGGCGCACACGCGCGTCTCGGTGACCTTCGACGTCGCCGGCTCGCCCTCGCTGCCTGCGGCGGCGCGGGCCCGGCTGCTGGCCGTGCTGGGCGCCAGCGTCACCGCCACCGTCGACGAGACCCGCAGCCAGGCCCGCAACCGTGACCTGGCCGTCGAGCGCCTGCGCCGCAAGCTGGCCGACGCGCTGCGACCGCCCACGCCGCGGCGCCCGACCCGCCCGTCGCGCGCCGCCAAGGAACGCCGGCTGCAAGCCAAGCGCCGCCAGAGCGAGCGCAAGGCGCAACGGCGCGGCTACCCGACCGACTGAACGACCCGACCACTGACCGGGGCTCCGACACGGCGTCTGCCGCCCGTGGCGCCAGCCTCAAGCGGGCGGACGGCGATGCACCGACACGGCGTAGCCACCGTCACCGGGGAACGGCTCGCGGTCCCAGGTGGCGTACCGCTCGGCCAGCTCCAGCCCGGCTGCGGCGCAGTGCGCGTCGTAGTCGTCGAGGCCGTAGCCCCGACCGAGGCCGAAGCCGGCGACGAGGTGGCCGCCGGATGCCACGTGACGGGCACAGCCGGCGACGAGCGCGGCGTGGGTGCCGGGCGGGGTGAACAGCGGCACGTTGCCCGCCATCACCACCACGTCGAACGTGCGCCCGAGCTCCAGGGCGGCCAGGTCGGACGCCACCCAGGTCAGCTCCGGCGCCGCTGCACGTGCCGTGGCCAGCATCGAGGCGTCGAGGTCGGCCCCGACGACGTCGATGCCGTGGCGGGCGAGCTCGATGGCCACGCGTCCTGTGCCGCAGCCGGCGTCGAGCACCGACGACGGCGCGAAGGCCCGCACGAACGTGGCCTCGCCGTGGACGTCGACGCCCGCCGCCGCCAGGTCGTCGAAACGCCGCTGGTAGTCGTCGCCGTCCCAGGTCGTCATCGCCGTGCCCGCTCCATCGATCGCCGTCGGTCGGTCAGGCCGTGTCGATGCGTCGGAACGCCTCGGTGAGGCGGCCGTCGGGCAGGCCGAAGCGGGCCGTGGTCTCGGTCGCCCAGCCCCGGACGAACCCCTCGACGTCCGTGATCCAGGAGACCTGGCTGGCGTGGCACGACAGCGCCGCTGCCTTGCGGTCGATCACGTCCGTGATGTCGACGAAGTGGTCCGGCGGCTCGAGCATGGGCACCCACACCTCCGGGACCTTGTGCGGCTCGAGGCCTTCGTCGGTGAGCAGGTCGACGTGGGCGTGGGGGTTGCGGGCATCGGGGTAGACCGCCGCCATCGTCGCCTCGGCGACGGCGAGGTGATCGGGATGCGAGGCGTAGATGCGATCCCAACGCCGCTCCGGCGACTGGGTGATCACGAGGTCCGGCCGGATCTGGCGGATCACCCGGCTGATCACCTTGCGCAGCGGCAGTCCCGGCTCGAGGTGCCCGTCGGGCATGCCCAGGAACTGCACGTCGTCCACACCGACGGCAGCCGCCGCCGCCCGCTGCTCGCGCTCGCGGATGGCCGCCAACTCGGCACGGTCCATGTCCTCGGGCGGCCCCGCCTCACCCGAGGTGGCGATGGCGTAGTGCACGGTCGATCCGGCAGCGGTGAGCGCCGCCACGGTGCCCGACACGCCGAAGTCGATGTCGTCGGGGTGCGCGACGACGACCAGGACGCGCGCCGGCGGTTGGGAGAGATCGACGAAGGAAGCCACCGGCGGGCACGCTATCGCCGTGCCGGCACGGTGCGACTCAGGCGAACCGGCCGGTCATCCCGTCGACCACGTCGTCGGGCAGCGTCTGGCGCAGGCGGTCCCGCACGGCGAACTGCATCGTGGCGGCGTCGAGCACGTTCACGTCGGCCGTCTCGCCGACGAGCACCAGCGCCGAGCTGCCCTTCGTCAGGCGCGTCTGGATCTCCGACGCCACCCCCGCCGGCAGCTCGGTGTCCTTGCGCAGCTTCTCGATCCCCGCCCCGGCGGCGCCGGCGAGCACGGCCAGCGCGCCCAGGCTCGCCGGTGGGAACACGAGCCCGACGAGCGCGCCCGTCACCACGCCGATCGCCGTGCCCTCGGTGACCGACCCGCCGTGGGTCAGGTGCGTGGCGACGCGCCCCGAGTGGTGCCGCTCGACGACGGCGACGTCCTCGAGCCACGTCCAGTCGTCCGGGGCGTCGTGGCGCAGGTCGCCGAGCACCCGCGCCGCCAGGTCCGTGCCGTCGAAGAACAGAGCCACAACCTCGATCATGCGCGCCGACGCTACCGGCCCGGACCTCAGGTGGGGATGCGCAGGACCAGGGCGCCGTCGCGTTGCGCCAGGTCCCACCCGACGTCGGCCGCCGAGGCGACCAGGCCGGCCGGCGCCGGCCGGGCCGCGTCGGGCGTCAGCACCAGCTCGAGCTCGTCGTCGCCGGCCGGGCCGATCGACAGCGACGCACCGTCGGACCCGCGGGCCGCCGCCACCAGCTCCTCCACGGCGCGCAGCAGGACCAGCACCGAGGCGAGGCCCATGGAGCGACGGGTCGCCTCGTCGATCGACCAGCTGACGTCGATCGGCACGCCGCACTCCTCCCGGCTGGCGTCGGCCAGGATGGCGACGGCGTCGGTCACGGCCGCGCCGGGGTCGGCGGCGAGCGGGCAGTCGGCGTCGAGGGTCACCGAGACCCAGTCGTGCCAGATGCGGCAGAGCCGCTCGCGCTCGAACGCCCACAGTCCCGGCGGATCGAGCGCCCGCTGCAGCCGCGCCAACGCGACGTCGGCTGCCTCGGCAGCGGCGCGCGCAGCGACGGCCTCGACCGTGGCCTCGTCGGCGGCG
>JAGQTE010000209.1 GCA_020439175.1 Acidimicrobiales bacterium
TCGCGGGCAGGTTGTCCGCCAGGGAGCCCGGAGCGAACGACATCTCCGGACGGAAGCCCGTCCCCGATGCCTGGGTCGAGAGGTAGCGCACGATCGCCGTCGTGATCGCCTGCGCCTCGATCTGGCGTACCTCGGCGCTCTCCAACGCCCGCCCCTCGTCCGGGTTGGTCAGGTACATCGACTCGACGATCACGCCCGGCACGTCGCCGAGGTTGCGCAGGATGCCGTAGTAGTCGTCGCCCTGGCTGTTGCGCACGGCGTACGCCCCGGGCGGGGTGGCGACACCGAAGTCGAGACCCAGCGGCTTGATGGCCGTCGTCACGTCCTCGTAGATGAGTCCGGCCAGCCGGCGCGAGCTCGGATCGTCGACCTGGTGGAACACGATGGTGCCCGGATCTTCGCCGGTCCACAGGTGCCCGCCCTGGTGGTGGACCGACACGACCAGCTCCGGCGCCCACGCCCGGGCCAGCTCGGCACGGGCCTCGAGGGTGACCTGCTCGTCGGTGCGCCGGGTCAGCTCGACGGTGACGCCCTGGGCCAGCAGCAGCCGTTCGATCCGTTGGGAGATGTCGAGGTTCAGCTGCGACTCCCACAGCGCCCGCGGCGAGACGGTGCCCGTCTCGGGCCCGCCATGACCGGGGTCGATGACGACCCGCACCGAGGGCTCGATCGCACCGATCGGCACCACCGCCTCGTGCCCGCACGGCGTGCCGACCACCCAGCCCGAGCCGTCCAGGCGCTGACCTCGCAACGGCACCGGCACGCCGGCAGGGGTGCGCAACACCCCGAACGCCGGGGCGGTCGGCACGGTCGTCGTCGGGATCGTCGTCGGCGCCGTCGTGCCCGGCACCGTGCCGGACGACGGGCCCGAGGCAATGCCTTCGAGCGCCGTACCGGCCGGGCCGCTGGGACCGTCGGGGTCGGCGGCGCACGCCCCGGCGACCAGCGCCACGATCACGATGACGGCGAGCGCCGCGGGACGGCGGCGGCGGACCCGGCGCCGCATGTCGCTCGGTCCGACCCGCACGGTTCGGCCGCCTCAGGCTCGCAGCGCGTCGGCCACCGCCGCGCCGGTGGCTGCGGCGTTGAGGTACGGCTCGGGGTCGTGCGCCCGGTGCCCGTTGTCGACACGACGGTCGTCGACGGGTCCGTCGTAGTGCTCGGCGAGGCTCGAGACGGCGGCGGCGCGGTCGCCGACGGCGGCGACGTTCACCCAGCGCTGCACCGAACCGGGCCACGCCCGCTTCCCGTCGACGACCGGGGCGTCGAGCAGGTCGCCGAGCATGGGCGACCCGAGCGGGGAGCCGAGCGTGACGAAGGTGTGGACCTGCCACTCCGGGTGCCGGCACAGGGCCTGGTAGGCGATGACCGTGCCGAGCGAGTGGGCGACGACGACGCGGGTGTCGTGCCCGACGGCGTCGTCGATGCGCGCCCGCACCTGGTCGCGCAGGTCGGGCGTGGTCATCATCGTCGTCACCATGTCGACCGTGCGGTCGAAGGCGGCGTCGCTCACCGCCTGCGAGACCATCTCGAGCGTCCCGCCCTGGTCGAGCCCGGCGAGCATCTCGGCGATGCCGGCGCGCGACGCGGCGAACGCCTCGGCGTCGTCGCGCTCGGGGTCGCGCCGGAACAGGTCGCCGTAGAAGCACACGGCCACCTCGTCGTCGTCGATCATCACGTCGTGATGCCACAGCCCGTCGCGCAGCGCCGGGAGCCAGCGCGCCTTGAGCTCGTGCGGACCCCAGAACTCGTTGAACGCCCCGTGGACGAGCAGCACTTTCGCCATCGGCCGCACAACCTAGGCCGCCGCCGACTCCCAGCCGGGTGCACCCCGCGGCCCTCCACCCATGGTTCTGGTGGGGAACTCGCGTCATCGGCGACGCGAGTTCGCTACCAGAACGGAGATCCCACCGGACGGTCGCTTTAACCTCGGCCGGCATGTGCATGTTCTCGCAGCCGGTGGAGCGCGTCGCCCGCACGCGGATCTTCGCCCGGGCTGGCGAGGACGACACGCAGCTGCTGGCCTACGCCATGTCCGTCGCCGCCGCCGGACCGGTGGCGATGGTGCTTGCCCTGCCGACGCCCCCCGATCCGGCCGAGGACGCGGTGCGCTTCATCGACCTCTCCGGATACGCCGACCTCTTCGACGACCTCGCCGCGGCGTTCCCGCGACCGCAGGCGTCACGGGGTGCGCCCGCTCCGGCGGCGCTGGGAGCCGCGTTGGCTGTGCACGCGGTCGGCGACTTCGAGGCGAGCTTCGTCCCGACCGTGCGCGACTTCGATCGCCTCGACGAGCGCTTCCGTCTCCCCGACAACGTGTGGCGCAAGCTGCCCGAGCTCGCCGACCGCTCCTTCGCCGTGTTCCAGCTCCGAGGCGATGCCGAGGCACCGGTTGACGGGGACGTGCACCCGATGGCGTTCGCCTTCGAACGGCACGACCCGTCGACCCTGTTCTTCCCGACCGTCCACGTGCACGACGGCTCCGTGCCCCGACGGGCCCGCTTCGACCACACGCTGTACTGGCAGGCCGCCGACCTCGACGACGTCTCATCGGGCGATGCCATGGTGGCGCCGGCCGCAGCCGTCGCCGCTGCCGTCGATGCCGATCGCAGCGCCGGACTCGTCGATCCGACCCTGCCGTGCGCCGCCCTGCGTCTCGTCGGCAAGCGACCCAACACCGACACCACGGTTCCCGTCGGCTGACCTCGCTGGCGCAGTCGGGTCGCCGGTCGGCGTCAGGCGTCGGGCGGGTCGAACAGGAACGCCATCATCGGCGCCACCGACGCGTCGAGCACCTCGACGCGGATGCCGAGCTCGGTGCCGTGGTAGGCGAACTGCGTCGGGGCGTCGGCCCCCGCGCGGCCGCACAGCTGCAGCGGGCAGCCGATCGACGCCAAGCGGGCGCTCTCGGTCGGCAGGTCGTCGTGCCAGCGGCCGATGTGGTGCAGGTTCGAGTGCTCGTTGCACGTCCACACCGAACCCGGCACCTCCTCGATCAGCTCCAGGTGTGGCGCCTCGATCGAGTAGCAGATGGCCGTCGGCAGCAGCAGGTCGTTCCCGTCGCCGTCGCGCACCTCGGTCACGTCGAGGCGCAGGATCGGCCCCCACGTCACGCCCAGCTGCTCGCTCAACGACCGCTGTGCCGCCGCCAGGTCGCGCACGACGATGCCGACGTGGAAGTACGGCGCCGCGCTCACGGCAGCAGGTACCCGCCGTCGACGGCCACGGTGTGGCCGGTGAGGAAGCTCGCCGAGGCGCTGGCCAGGAACAGCACCACGCCGGCCACCTCGTCGGGGGTGCCGAGGCGGCCCATCGGCGTGTGCGCCAGCTCGGCGTCGAGCAGCTCGGGCAGGTGCGCCATCGGCGCCGTCATCGGCGTGTCGATGATCCCCGGCGCCACGGCGTTGACGCGGATGCCATCGGCCGCCCACTGCAACGCCAGGCTGCCGGTCAGCGCCACCAGCCCGGCCTTGGCCGCACCGTAGCCGGGCACGATGCGCGAGGCGCGGTACGCCGCCATCGACGCCAGCCCGATGACGCTGGCCCCGCCGACGGCCGTGCTGGCGGCCAGCAGCGGACGGCAGCCGGCCGTCAGGCGCATCGGGCCCGCCAGGTTCAGGCCCAGCGCCGCGGCGAAGCCGTCCGGGGTCCACTCGTCGAGCCCGCCGGCGAACGTGGCGCCGGCGTTGTTGACCAGCACGTCGAGCGCGTCGAGCTCCGCCGCCAGGTCGGCGACGAGGGCGTCGACCGAGCCCGGGTCGTCGAGCCGCAGCTGCCGGTAGGTGCAGCCGCCCAGGTCGGTGGCATAGGCAGCGGCGTCGGGGCCAGTCCCGGTGACGGTCACGACCGCCCCGGCGTCGACGAAGGCCCGGGCGACGGCGTGGCCGATGCCGCTCGTGCCACCGGTGACGAGCACCCGCGCTCCGCTGAAGTCGAACGTCGCCGTGTTCGTCACCGCGCCCCCTCGTGCTGTCGGCGGCCATCTTGGCAAAGCCGTCGGCCACAGGTCGCCGAACGACACGACCGCACGGCGATGCGGTCAGGTGGCGCGCTTGGCCCGCCGCGGTCGACGTCGCCCGGGCGCACCGGGAGGGTTGGCCTCGGCGTAGGCGGCGAGGCGGCCGAGCACGGTGCGCCACGCCGTGGCCAGGTACTCGGTCTCCGTCGCATCGTTGGCGCGCTGGTGCACCTCGACGCCTGCACCGCCGTCGATCAACGAGCAGCGCAGGTACCCGACGAGCGCCCGTCCGGGCAGCGGCACCTCGTCGTCCTCGAAGTCCCACCGCATGGCGATCAGCTCGGGAGGAGCGATGACCTCGTACCGGCCGCGCACGGTCGTCCCCCACTCCATCTCGGCGGAGAACCGGCCGTCGACGATCGACACGGGCGCGCCCAGCCAGGCGCTGTAGCGATCGCCGTCCGTCAGCGCCTCGAAGGCGTCGGCCTGGCTCCAGCCGGGTAGCTCGACGGCGACGGTGATCCACGTGCTGAGCCGCGCCTCGGCGTGGGCCCGCTCGGGGACGTCGTCGGCGACGCGCCACCGCTCGCTGCTGGCGGCGAGCAGCGGCAGCACGGCGTCGAGCGCCCGGCGATCGACGCGGTAGCGGCGGAAGTTGCCGTCGGCGCGCATCGTCACCAGCCCGGCGCTCCGCAGGACCCCGAGGTGCGTCGAGATGGTCGGCGCCGTCAGGTCGAACGCCTCGGCGATGGCGCCGGCGGGCAGCTCGTCGTCGCCGAGCATCCAGAGGATGTCGCGTCGAACCGGCGACGCCAGCGCATCGAGCGTCGCCTGCAACGCGTCGTCGGTGCCCAGCCCCGGCTCGCCCCGATCACGTCCCGACATGGCCACCACCGTTGCACTGCTTTGCCCTGCGATCTTTGACCGCTCTCGAAATAGATGCCCCAGGGAGGGACACACCGATGACCAACTACCTCGTGATCTACCGCGCACCCGTCTCCGCCTCGGACCAGATGGCGGGCGCGTCGCCCGAGGAGGCCCAGGCCGGCATGGACGCCTGGATGAGCTGGGCCGGTCGCGCCGGCAGCGCCATCGTGGACATGGGCTCGCCGCTGGCGCGCGTCGACACGATCGGCGCCGACCTCGGCGACGGCGAGCTGGCGATCGCCGGCTTCTCGGTCATGCAGGCCGACTCCGCCGACGCCCTCCGGGAGGCACTCGACGGCCACCCGCACCTGATGATGCCGGGCGCCGCCCTCGAGGTGCTCGAGTACCTGTCGCTGCCCGGCATGTGACGGATCCGCCGGTGGTCGTCTCCGACCACCGGCCTCGGCACCGCTCGGCATCCCTGGGCGACGACGGCGTCAACGTGCTGCAGCTCAACGCCGCCCTCGTCCGTACACTTCCAGCGTGAGTCGCGGGAAGCTGCGCATCTACCTCGGCGCAGCGCCGGGGGTCGGCAAGACGTTTGCCATACTCAACGAGGGGCGCCGGCGCGCCGAGCGCGGCACGGACGTCGTCGCCGCCTACGTCGAGACCCACGGCCGTCCGAGCACCGCCGCCCAGCTCGGCGACCTCGAGGTGGTGCCCCGCCGGATGTACGAGTACCGCGGCACCGTCCTCGAGGAGCTCGACCTCGACGCCGTCCTCGCTCGCCGTCCTGCAGTGGCGCTCGTCGACGAGCTGGCGCACACCAACGCCCCCGGCACGCGCCACCCCAAGCGGTGGGAGGACGTGCAGACGATGCTCGAGGCGGGCATCGACGTGATCACGACCGTGAACGTCCAGCACCTCGAGTCGCTCAACGACGTGGTCGAGCGCATCACCGGCGTCCGTCAGGCCGAGACCGTCCCCGACTGGGTCGTGCGCGACGCCGACCAGGTCGAGCTGGTCGACATGACGCCCGAGGCGCTGCGCCGCCGCATGGCGCACGGCAACATCTACGGCCCGGACAAGGTCGACGCCGCCCTCGCCAACTACTTCCGCGTCGGCAACCTCTCGGCGTTGCGCGAGCTGGCGCTGCTGTGGGTCGCCGACCGGGTCGAGGACGCGCTCGTCGCCTACATGGCCGACCACGACATCGACCACAGCTGGGAGACCCGCGAGCGCGTGGTGGTGGCCGTCACCGGCGCGCCGAGCGGCGCCGCGCTGATCCGGCGCGCCGCCCGCATGGCGCAGCGCAGCCACGGCGACCTCCTCGGCGTGCACGTGCAGCCGGCCGACGGACTGACGTCCGGTCCGTCGGCGCTGCTGGTCGAGCATCGTCAGCTGCTGGCCGACCTCGGCGGCGACTTCCACGAGATCACGACGAGCGACGTCGCCACCGGCCTGGCCGACTTCGCCCGGTCCGTGCACGCCACACAGCTCGTGCTCGGTGCCACCCAGCGGTCGCGCGGGGCCGAGATCCTCCACGGCTCGATCATCAACAAGGTCATCCGCCTGTCGGGCGAGATCGACGTGCACGTCATCTCGCAGCCGCCGGCGGACGGCGACGACCGGGCCGGGCTGCCGCAGCTGCCGGCCCGACGCCGCTCGGCGCTGCCGGCGCGACGACGGTCGATCAGCTGGGCGATCGCCGCGGTCGGGCTGCCGCTGCTGACCGTCGTGCTGCTGTCGCTGCGGGACACGGTCGACCTGTCGACGGTGCTGCTGTCCTACCTGCTGCTGGTCGGCGTCGTCGCGGGCCTCGGCGGCCTGCGGGTCGGCCTCGTCAGCGCGCTGGCAGCGGTCGGCCTGTCGAACTGGTTCTTCACCCAGCCGTACGGCACGCTGCACATGTCGGATCCCGAACAGATCGTGGCGCTCGTCGTCTTCGTCGCCATCGGCCTGCTCGTCAGCTTGCTCGTCGGCACCGCGGCGCGCCGGGCGTTCGAGGCCCAGCGCGCCCGCGCCGAGGCCGAGGCGCTGGCAGCCGCCGCCGGTCAGGTGACCTCGGTGGAGGACCCGCTGGTGGCGCGTCTCGCCCACCTGCGGCTGACGTTCGACCAGCGGGCGGTGGCGCTGCTGCGCCGCGCCGATGGCGACGCCTGGCTGGTCGAGGCGTCCGACGGCGAGCCGGTGCCCCGCGTGCCGACGGACGGCGAGACCGTGCCGCTGGCTGACGACCTCGTGCTGTGCATCGTCCCGGGCGGCCTCGGCGCCGACGACCGGCGCGTGCTCGACGCCTTCGTGGCGCGCGTCGCCGACGTGCTCGAGCGGCGGGCGCTGGAGCGGGCGGCGCAGGCTGCCGCCGCCCGCCAGCAGGCCGACGAGCTGCGCACCGCCATCCTGCGCGCCGTCTCCCACGACCTGCGCACGCCGCTGGCGTCGATCAAGGCCTCCTCCACCTCCCTCCTGCAGACCGACGTGTCGTGGACGGCCGACCAGCAGCACGAGTTCCTCGCCACCATCGACGAGGAGGCCGACCGCCTGGCGCGGCTCATCGAGAACCTGCTGGACATGAGCCGCATCGAGGCCGGTGCGGTCGAGGTGGCGACACGCCCGGTCGGACTCGACGACGTGGTCGCCGCCGCCCTCGACAGCCTGTCGGCGCCGACCGACGACGTGATCGTCGCGGTCGATGCCGAGGTGCCGGACGTGCTCGCCGACCCCGGACTCCTCGAGCGCGTGATCGCCAACCTGGTCGCCAACGCGCTGGCCCACACCCCCGTCGATCAGGCGGTGCGGGTGGAGGGGGCCGTCCTCGACCAGCGGGTCGTCGTGCGCATCATCGATCGAGGGCCGGGCATCGACGAACGACGCCGAGAGCAGGCGTTCGCGCCGTTCCAACGACTCGGCGACCAGGTCGGCAGCGGCAGCGTCGGGCTGGGGCTGGCGATCGCGCGAGGCTTCATGACCGCCATGGCCGGCGGACTGACCATCGACGACACGCCCGGCGGCGGCCTCACCGTCACCCTCGATCTGCCGGTCGACCATTCGGCTCGCCTGCTCGACGTGCCCGAGGTGTCGCGGTGAGCCGGCCCGCCGCGCGCCAGATCGTCGGAACGTCCCGATGAGCCGGGTGCTCGTGGTCGATGACGAACCGCAGATCCTGCGGGCGCTCGCCACCAACCTGCGCGCCCGCGGGCACGACGTCGACCTGGCCCCCGATGGTGAGACGGCGCTGCGACTGGCCGCCGATCACCGGCCCGACATCGTGCTGCTCGACCTCGGCCTGCCGGGCATGGACGGCATCGAGGTGGTGCACGGGCTGCGCGGTTGGAGCGAGGTCCCCATCATCGTGCTGACGGCGCGCAGCGAGGAGGCCGACAAGGTCGAGGCCCTCGACGCCGGCGCCGACGACTACGTCACCAAGCCGTTCGGCATGAACGAGCTGCTGGCCCGCATGCGCGCCGCGCTGCGCCGCACCAACCCGGCCGAACCCGAGGTCGCCGACATCGCCGTCGGCACGCTGCGGTTCGACCTGACCGACAAGCGCTGCTGGCGCGACGGCGACGAGGTGCACCTGACGCCGACGGAGTGGGGACTCGTCGAGCACCTCGTGCGCCACCACGACCGGCTCGTGACGCAGCGCCAACTCCTCCAAGCCGTGTGGGGCCCTGCCTACGGCACCGAGACCAACTACCTACGGGTGCACATGGCGAACCTGCGCCGCAAGGTCGAACCGGACCCGTCGCGGCCCCGCTACTTCCTCACCGAGCCGGGCATGGGGTACCGCTTCGTCACCGACGACGGCGCCTGAAGCGGACCACGGCAGGTCGTCGCTCGCCGCGTCTACCGTGCGGCGGGTGGACGATCCCGTGCTCGACGATCTGGTGGCACAGCAGGCCGAGCTGGCGGGACTGCTGGCATCGCTCGACGACGACGGGTGGGCGCGGCCGTCTCGATGCGCCGGATGGTCGATCGCCGACGTCGTCCTGCACATCGCCCAGACGAACGAGATGGCGATCGCCAGCTGCGACGGTCGCTTCGACGACCACCTCGCTGCCGCGCTCACCGGCTCGGTCGCACCGGGCGACGCGGCGACCGCCGAGTCCGTCGGTGCGGTGGAGGACGGTGCCGGGGCGCTGGTCGCTGCGGAGCGCGGTGCTCCCGGTCCGGCGGTCGCGGACCGTTGGCGGCGCAGCGCCGAGGCGCAGGTCGCCGGCTTCCGGGACGTGCCCGCCGACGCTCGGCTGCGCTGGGTAGCAGGCGAGCTGGCGGCGCGGACGCTGTGCACGACCCGGCTGACCGAGTGCTGGGTCCACACCTACGACGTGGCCTTCGGCCTCGACGTCGCCCTGGCCCCCACCGATCGCCTCCGCCATGTCGCCCGGTTGGCTTGGCGGACCCTGCCCTACGCCTTCGCCGGCGCCGGCGCCGCCCTCGACGGTCCGGTCGTGTTCGACGTCACTGCGCCGTCCGGTGACCGCTGGGTGTTCGGCGGGGATGTTGCACCGGCGGCCGACGACGCCGGCACGACGACGATCAGCGGTCCGGCGCTCGACCTCTGCCTCGTCGCCGGTCAGCGGCTGGACCCGTCGCAGACGGCGCTGGTCGGCACCGGCCCGCTCGCAGACGACGTGCTCCGCCTCGTCCGCACGTTCGCCTGAGGCCTGGGCCTGTCGCCGCCGTGGACGCCATCCGACGGTCACACCGAAGGAGCTCGGCTGCCATCGCCGCGCTGACGTGGGCACTGGTGGTCGGCGGCATTGCATGCACCCCGGAAGGCCTCGGAAGCCGGACCGCCATCTCAGAACCTGATCCCGAGCGCGTCGACACGATCGACTTCCAGGAGGTGGCGGCGGCGCTGGTCAACGGCGGATGGGTCTTGGACCTGCCCCGCGTTCCCGAACTTCGCGCCATCGAGGTGACGGCGGACGGCGAAGTGGTCACGTGCCGTATGTCTCCCGACCTCGTCGCTGCCATCCGATGCCCGCCACGCGCTTCCTAGGGCAGCCGTCTGGCCGCACGTCGAACGCCGTCAGCTCGCGAGGTCGGCTGCGGCGCGCGCCGGTCGCTTGGGTCCGTCGCCACCGTCCTTGCGTGGCGCTTCCTTCAGTGACGCTAAGGACTGATGTCACATCGATGATCAGTTGACTCGGCCACCACCGACCGGTACCTTGATAACGAACACCTGTTCTGTTCCTAGCGTCTGATCTTCGGGAGGGGGTGGTGGGTGTGGACGACACCGAACGTGCGGTCGTGGCAGCGTTCGCCGAGTGCCGGAACCAGCTGGCCTCGTTGGTCTCGGAGCTGTCCGGCCTGTCGCCGGATGCAGCGGATGGCGTGCTGAGCGAGGCGATCGCGCTCGAGCA
>JAGQTE010000210.1 GCA_020439175.1 Acidimicrobiales bacterium
GGGGCGGCGCCGTCATCGATCCCGCCGCCGACGACGAGCACACCCTGGCCATCCGCGCCTGCAACGACGCCGTCGCCGCCGATCCGCGCGTCGAGTGCGTCATGCTCCCGGTCGCCGACGGCCTCACCCTGCTCCGCAAGCTTCCCTGAGCCACGCCGCCGGCGTCACCTCACCGGCCGAGGCGCTCGAGCGGCACCTCTTCGACCGTCTCGGGCGCGGTCGGCCGCCACAGCATCGCTCGCACGGGCGCCAGGTCGGGGGCACGCCCTTCGAGGCAGGCGAACACGATGGCGAAGTCGTGCACCACGGGGGTGTCGGGCTGCACGTCGCCGCGACACGCCTCGGGGAGGCGCAACGCGTTCTGGTTGGCGAAGCGCTCCAGCAGCTGCGCATCGGTCCACTCGCCGAGACCCGACTGCCACGGGGTGGCGAAATGCGAACCGTGGTCGGAGGCGACGATGACGACGGCGTCCGGATCTGCGGCGAGCAACCGGTCGAGCGCCACCATCAGGTCGTCATTGAGGCACCGGATCTCGTTGACGTAGGCGGCGCGGTTGCCGGCGTCGTCCACCTGGGACTGCTGCAGGGGACGATCCCGAGCGGCGCAGGAGTCGTCGAAGTAATAGGGCTCGTGCGGCGAGATGATGTGCGCGAACACGAACCGGGGACTCGCCACGTCCGCAGCGTCGAGCGCCCCGAGGACGCTGGTCGGCGTCGTGCGCGGCGCCTGCAACAGGTCGAGCGGACCGAGCGGCGTCATCTCCTCCAGCGTCAACTCGAGGTCGCCGACGGCGCCGTGCCCCGAGTCCGGCTCGAGGCAGACGTCGACGTGCTCACCCGAGCAACGGGTGAAGGCGAACGGTCCGCCGTGGGCGTACACGGTCGTGTACCCCAACGCCTCGAACCGACGCATGGTGCTGTTGTCTCCCTGGATGTATCGGTCGATCCGTCCCGCCGGCACCGCGGCGAACTCCGCCGGCTCGTCGTACGGGTAGCCCGACTCGAAGATCGACATCATCGACAGGAACGTCATGGGGTAGCTGGCGATCGACGCGTCCGTCACGGCGAAGCCCCGGGCCGCCAGGTCCTCGTGCAGCGCCGAGTTGTCGTAACCGAGGAGCTGCTGGATCTGGTCGTTGCGGGCATAGCCGTCGAGCAGGAAGAAGTACACATCCGGCTGGCGCACCAGATCATCCGGTGACACGTCGGCGAGGCCGGGATCGACCGAGGCGACCGGATCATCGCCGGGCCGGACGAGCACGATGCTCACCAACGACATGGCGCACAGGAGCACGAGCGTCCACGTGCACCACTGGCGGAACAGCCGATGCTGGGCCAGGGCGTAGACGAGGCGGGTCACCAGCGCGGTGACGATCGCCCAGATCGCGAGGTTGGCGCGCACCAGGTTGTCGTTGGCCGGCAGCGCCGGCAACCAAGCCGAGTACAGGAAGAACGAGGTCACCACGGCCGCCCACGCCACGGCCGTGCGCCGGGGCTCGAGGCGACGTACGGCGACGACCAGCACCACCTGGACGGCGAGCACCACCACCAGCACCACCGCGGCGTAGACCGCCAGGCGCGCCATCGAGAAGGTCTGCGCCCGGTTGCGGGCGGCGAACCCGACGAACGGGAACACCGCTGCTGCACACAGGACCAGCGCCGACGGTCCGTCCAACGCTCGTCGCAGCCGGTCCCGCCGCGAGCTGCTCATGCGACGCGACCA
>JAGQTE010000211.1 GCA_020439175.1 Acidimicrobiales bacterium
CCGCCACGAGCACGCCGCCGGCGACGGCGGCCGGGCGCCAACGGCGGTCCCAGGCGGCCGAGAGCGCCACACCACCGACGGCGACCAGACCCGACACGGCGATGGCCGAACCGAGGCGCGCCGCCTGTGCCAGCGGCGCCGCCGCCTGGCTCTGGGCCAACGTGGCCAAGGGCACGCCGCCGAACGGCCAGGTCCAGCGCCAGAGCTCGGCGAGGGCGATGGCACCGGGCAGGGCCACCCAGCGGGCTGGGGCGCTCGCCGGCACGGCGGCGGTCGTCAGCGCGAAGAAGGCGGCGAAGAAGGCGCCGGCGACGAGGTACCCGGGCGCGGTGAGGTCGTACATCCACAGCATCGCCGGGTACAGCCAGGCGGCGGCGACGAGCCAGCTGCGCCCGAAGCGCCGCCGTGGCGACTGGTCGGCCAGCAGCCGGTCCCATTGCGCCACGCCCACGAAGGCCAGCGGCCACCAGCCCCACGGCGGGATCGCCGCGGCGATCGTCACGCCGGCCAGCAGGCAACGGGCGACCGTGATGGTGCGAGCGGGCCGGCGCATGGCGGGCCATGTTCATCGCTGGGGGCGGCGCGCACCAGTCGCGGCGGCGCGGCCGGGTCAGGCCGGTGGGGCCTCCATGCCGGGCAGCAGATGGACGACGTCGTCACCGGGGCGGGTGCCGAGGTCGAGCGGCGGGAGGGAGGCGGGCGCATCGACGGGCTGGCCGGCGTCGTCGAGCAACTGGAGCTTGGCCACGATGCGGTGCGTCGCCGAGCCCTTCGGGTGGCAGGCGAACAGCGTGGCGGTGTGGGCCTCGGACTGGTTGACGATGCCGACCGCCGATGCCGGGACGATGACGATGCCGCGCACCCGATAGGTCCAGGTGGCGCCGTCGGTGTCGGTCATCAGCACCAGATCGCCCTCGACGAGCTGATCGAGGTCGTGGAACGGGCGCTGGTACAGCGTGCGGTGCCCCCCGACGACGAGGTTGCCGCGCTGGCCCGGCATCGGGGTGCCCGGCCAGTGCCCGGACCCCTGGTCGATCACCCACAGGTCGATCCCCTCGAGCATCGGCACGGTCACGCCGAGCTTCGGGATCGACAGCGTGCCGACCGGCGTGCCCGGCGCGATGGTCTCGACCTCGACCTGCAGCGCCGGAGCGCTCGGCGCAGCCGTGGTGGTCGTCGTCGAGGGCTCGGGCGGCGGGGCCTCCGGCACGCGCACCAGCGCGTCGCCGTACCGGCCGAGCTGCGCCGCCAACGTCGTGTCGTCCCCGGGGGCCCCGAGCACCCAGCCGGCGAGCGCGGCCAGGGCGACGAGGGTCGCCGCCGCCACCCGCCATCGGGCGCGGCCGGATCCTGCGGCTCTGGAGGATGCCGCCGCATCCTCCGTCGGGCTCGAACCGTCGTCGATCACCGCAGGCGAGGGTACCGGCGAGGGTGTCGGTGCGCTCAGCGGCCGGCGAGCCAGGCGACGACCGGGGCCAGCAGGGTGGCGTCGACCTGGTGGCCGGTCGCCACCTCGCAGTGCTCGACCGGGATCCCTCGTCGCTCCAGGGCGCGTGCGCCGGCGCGTGCCTGCTGGGGGTCGACGACATCGTCGTCGGCGCCGTGGACGAGCAGGGTCGGCGTCGGCGCGCCCTCCCAGTCGTAGGTGGCGTCGTCGGGGCTGAGCAGGAACCCGCCTAAGCAGCACACGCCGGTCAGCGCATCGGTTGCAGGGCCGACCGGTCCGTGGGCGACGGCCAGCGCCAGGGCGCCACCCTGGCTGAAGCCGACGAGCACCAGGGGACCCTCGGGCGCGGCGCCGTCGGCGTCGGGCGCGGCCGCCACCTCGTGCACCGCAGCCACGGCCGCGGCGACGGCGTCGGGGTCGGCGATACCGTCCGCACCGAACCACGACGGTCCTGCGGGCGTCTCGGCCGGACCGCGTGGGGCGATGACCTGCCAGCGGTCGGCCAGCCCCGCGTCGGCGATCAGGTGCCGCAGCGGGGCCGCCAGGCGTTCGGGATCGTCCTCGAAGCCGTGCAGCGCCACGACGCGGCCCGTTCGGGCGGAGCGGTCAGTGCTCAGAGGTACGACATCGGGTCGACGGTGGACCCGTTGACCCGGACCTCGAAGTGCAGGTGCGGCCCGGTGCAGCTGCCGGTGCAGCCGACGTTGCCGAGGTAGCTGCCGCCGCCGACCGACTGCCCGGTCGAGACCCCGAACGAGCTCAGGTGGGCGTAGGCGGTGACGATGCCGCCGCCGTGGTCGACGAGCACGAGGTTGCCGTAGCCGCCGTTGAAGCCGACGAAGATGACCGTGCCGCCCTTGGAGGCGCCGACGGCGGCGCCGTTGGCACAGCCGATGTCGATGCCGCTGTGGAACCCGCCCCAGCGCGAGCCGTACGGCGAGTTGATGCCGCCACCACAGGGCCAACCGAAGCCTCCGGCGACCGGGGGTGGGCTGGACGGCGTGGTGCTCGGGGTCGATCCGCCGCCGCCGGTGGTGGTGGCCGTCGAGCCGTTGCCGCCGCCGTTGGAGGCCGTCGAGCCCGTCGTCGCCTCGTCGGCGGCGCTGGGCGCGGGGGCTGCCGGAGCGGGCGGTGCCTCGAGCGCTCGGATCAGCGCCTCGATGTTGGCCTCCTCGGCGTTGAGGCCTGCGGCGTGCGACTGGAAGTTGGCGATGCGGGCCTCGAGCTCGGCCTTGGCCGACTCCTTCTCGGCCTGATCGGCCTGGAGGGTGGTCAGCTCGGCGCCCAGCTCGTCGCGCTTGGCGGTCGCCTGGGCGGCGGCGGCATCGGCGGCGGCGCGCTGGCGGGCCAGGCGGTCCTTGGCGGCGCGGTACTCGTCCACGCTGTCGAGGTCGCCGGCGGCGAGCTGGTCGACGATGGCCTTGCGACGCTCGGCCTCGTTGAGGTCGTCGTCGCGCAGCAGGACGTCGGTGACGTCCACGTCGCCGCTCGGGTTCACGTACGCCGAGATCGCCCGGTCGCGGACCCGAGCCTTGAGGCCGTCGACCTGGCGCTGCGTCTCGTCGGCCTCGGCGGTGAGCTGATCGGCGATCCGCTGTGCCTCGTCGACCTCGCGTTGGGCGTCGGCGACTCGGGACTCCTGCTGGCGGACCTTCTCGGTGAGGGTGCGGTACGCCTCTTCGAGCTCGGCGTCGGACGCCTGGAGCACGTCGAGCTCGGCGGCCACCTGCGCCTTCTCCCGCTGGATCTCCTCACGGCGGGACCGGGGGTCGCTGGCGGTCTCCTGCGCCGAGGCAGGCAGAAAAGCGATCAGGGTCAGCGCAGCTGCCGCCACGGCGGCGAGGGTCCTCCGCTGACCCGACCTGCGAGGGCTGCTGAGCAGCGCTTCCCGACGCATTGTTACGGGATCTTTGCAGCCCTGGTCGGCAAATGCAATCACCCCGTCACACGACGCAGCTGTGTTGCGATCGTGTTGCCCTGCGTGATGCAGGCGGGGATGCCCAGGCCGCCGATGCCGGCACCGATCACGTACAGGCCGGGGTAGGCGGTGGCGAGGCGTTCCTGCAGGGCCGCCATGCGCGCCTGGTGCCCGGGGCGGAACTGCGGCAGCGCTTCGTGCCAGCGCGACACGCGCACCTCGACCGGTGCCGCCCGCAGGCCCATCGTGGTGGCGAGGTCGGCGAGCAGCGCGTCGACGAGGTCATCGTCGTCGAGCTCGAGGGCGCGGCCGTCGGTGGTGCGGCCGGCGGAGGCGCGCAGGATGACGAGGTCGTCGTCGCCGTCGAGGTGGGCCCACTTGCTCGACGCCCACGAGCACGCCGTCAGCAGCAGGCCGGCGTCCGGTGCCACCAGGAACCCGCTGCCGTCGAGCGGGTGATCGATCCCGGTGCGCGGCACCGCCAGCGTCACCAGCACGGCGCTGGCGTAGTCGACCGTCGCGAGCTGCGCCGCCTCGTCCGGAGCGAACGCCGAGATGAGCCGTGCCGAGATCGCGTCGGGCGTCGCCAGCACGACGCTGTCGGCGTGCACGGTCGTGCCGCCGGCGCCGTCGTCGACGCGCACGCGGAACAGCGGCGTCTGGCGTCCGGGCGTCCAGGTGACGTCCACCCCGGTGGCGGCGTGCCCGGTCCGGACGTCACCGCCGCGCCCGGCGATGTCGGCGGCCAGCGCGTCGGTGAGCGTCTGGGTGCCGGTGCGCAGGCCGTAGAAGACGGGTGGCTGGTCCGTGGCGTCGCTGGCGCGCGCCGCTGCCTCGCGCTGGGCGCGCAGGCCGGTGATGAGGCTGCCGGAGGTGCGCATGGCCTCGGCGAACTGCGGTGCCCCGGCGAGGACGCTGAGCTCGTCGGCGCTGCCGCAGTTGACGCCGCCGAGCAACGGGCCGACCAGCCGGTCGAGGACCTCGTCGCCGAGGCGCCGTCGGACGAGCGCCCCGACCGACTCGTCGCCGGTGCCGTCGGGGGGCCAGGTCTCGGGCTCCAGATCAGCCTCGGCCCGGGCGCGGGCGAGGCCCTCGTCCGACAAGATGCCGGTCTCGGCGAGGGCGTCGAGGTCCGTGGGGACGCCGAGCACGGTGCCGGTCGGGAAGGGGCGCAGCGCGCCGTCGACCCACAGGTACGCCGTGCTCGTCGCCGGCGACGTGAGCGCCGCCTCGAGCCCGAGGTCGCGGCAGAGCTCGACGGCGGCGGGGACGCGGGCCAAGAAGGCGTCGGCACCGCAGTCGACCGGGCGGTCGGCGAACGGGGTGGTGGCGATCTTGCCGCCGACGCGCCCGGCGGCTTCGAGTACGACCACGTCCGAGCCGGGAGCGGCGACGAGCACCGCCCGGGCGGCGGCGAGACCGCTGATGCCGCCGCCGACGATGACGACGCGCCCGCAGCTGGGCGGCGTGGACGAGGTGGCGCCGTCGTCGAGCGAGGCTGCATCGAGCTCGGCGAGGATGCGTTCGGCGAGCGACGTCATGACCGCCGCGTCGTCGTTGACGGCGTCGGTGCGGGCGAAGGCCAGCCCGACCTCGTCGGCGACGCGGGCGGCGTCGATGTCGAGGTCGTAGCGCAGCTCGAGGTGATCGGAGGTGAAGCCGATCGGCGCCACGACCACCCCGTCGGCGCGCCCGGTGGCGGCGAGCTCACGGATGACGTCGAGCACGTCGGGACCGCGCCAGGGCTCCGGGGTGCGCCCGGCCGACTGCCAGCACACGGACCAGTCGCCCCAGGGGCCGAGCCCGACGCGGGCGGCGATGGCCTCGGCGCTCGCGCGCAGCTGGTCGGGGTACGGGTCGTCCACGAGGACCCGCTCGGGGAGCGAGTGCGCGGTGAACAGCACCTTGTGGGCGGCAGGCACCTGGGCGCGGGCGCGCTCGAGGGCGTCGGCGTGGAACGTCACCAAGGCGTCGTCGAGGTGCCAGCTGTCGATGCCGTGGTAGGCCACTCCGGCGGCCTCGGCGGCGTCTCGGGCACGGCGGTGGTACTCGCCGACGCTGCCCGCGGCGTAGTGCGGGGCGAGGACCAGCCCGACGATCGTGCGCACCCCTGCCTCGACGAGCTCCGCCACGCCGTCCTCGATGAACGGGGCTGCGTGCTTGTTGCCGGCAGCGACCGGGATGGCACCGGGGCCGCGCCGCTCGTCGAGCGCGGCGGCGATGGCGCGGCGCTGCGCCGCGGTGCGTTCGGTGAGCGTCGTGACGCCGCCGATCGCTTCGTAGCGTTCGCGCAGGTCGGCGAGCTGCGCTTCGGTGGGTGGACGGCCGCGACGGATGTGGGTGTAGTACGCCTCGACGTCGTCGAGCGTGGCGGGCGACCCGTAGGCCATCACGAGGGCGCCGGCGGCTGGCATGGCCGCATGATCGCGCGCTCGGCGTGTACGGGCTCAGTCCGTCGGTGGTGTTCAGTCCGTCGGAGCCGGTTGGACGGTGCCCTCGTCGTGCACGAGCGCCACGACCTGTTCGAGGATGCCCGGGTCGGTCTCGGGGAGCACGCCGTGGCCGAGGTTGAACACGTGCCCGGGGTGTCCGCCGTTGCGGGCGAGGACGTCGCGCACCCCGTCCGCCACCACCTCCCAGCCGGCGAGGCATCGGGCCGGGTCGAGGTTGCCCTGGAGCGCCTGGTCCGGGTGCACGCGGCTGCGAGCGACGTCGAGGGGGACGCGCCAGTCGACGCCGACGACGTCCGAGCCGGCGTCGGCCATCGAGGCCAGGATCTCGCCCGTGCCGACGCCGAAGTGGATGGTGGGGACACCGAGCGTGCGGACCGCGTCCAGGACTTTGGTGCTGTGGGGCAGGACGTAGCGGACGTAGTCGGGTGGGGCGAGGGCGCCGGCCCAGGAGTCGAAGAGTTGGGCGGCGCGAGCGCCGTGGGCGACCTGCGAGGTGATGGAGGTGATGGCGATGTCGGCCAGGCGGTCGAGGAGGAGGTGCCAGAGCGGTTCGTCTTCGAGCATGAGCGCCTTCGTGCGGCCGTAGGTGCGTGACGGCGCGCCTTCGATCAGGTACGAGGCGACGGTGAAGGGCGCTCCGGCGAAGCCGATCAAGGGGACGGTGAGCTCGCGCACGAGGAGGTCGACGGTCTCGAGGACGTAGGGCGTGTCGGTGTCGGGCTCGAGCGGTCGGAGGCGGTCGAGGTCGGCGGCGGACCGGAAGGGTTGCTCGACGACCGGGCCGGTGCCCGGGGCGACGTCGACCCCGAAGCCGATGGCGGCGGCGGGCACGACGATGTCGGAGTACAAGATGGCGGCGTCGACGCCGTAGCGGCGAACGGGTTGGAGGGTGATCTCGGCGGCGAGGTCGGGTTGGGCGATGGCGTCGAGGATGGAGCCGGGTCCGCGCACGGAGCGGTACTCGGGGAGCGAGCGGCCGGCCTGACGCATGAACCAGACGGGGACGTGATCGTGCGGTTCGCTGCGGCAGGCGGCGAGGA
This sequence comes from Acidimicrobiales bacterium, assembly GCA_020439175.1. Taxonomy (GTDB): domain Bacteria; phylum Actinomycetota; class Acidimicrobiia; order Acidimicrobiales; family Acidimicrobilacustridaceae; genus JAGQTE01. The sequence continues at coordinate 6,859 of JAGQTE010000211.1, forward strand.
AGGCGCTGGGGGTGGTCGGAGCGGCGGGCATGGTGGGGTCACGGTAGGCGGCGAGGTGGCGCTGAGCCATGCTGAGGGGATGCGACGATCGATCGACGACCTGCCGGCGGATGAGGATGCGGTTCCGGTCGGTGACGATGGAGAACCGGTAGGGCGGGTGTCGTGGGCCGTGGCGATCAGTGACGACTATGAGGATGTGGTGCCTCGGGTGGTGCTGACGGTCGAGGAGGTGGGCCGGGCAGGGGAGGGCCTGGTGGCGCATCTGGACGCGGTGGCTGCCCGACGGTTGCGGGTGGCGTTGCGCGATGCGTTGCGGGAGATCGGGGAGGACGAGGGCGGGTGAGCTGACCACCGTCCGCTTGCCGTACGTGCTGCCCGCCGCCCGCCAGCCCGCCCGCCCGTCCGCCAGCCAGCCAGCCGCTGCCCACCCGCCTCCTCCAGCTGCGGCGGCCTCCACCTTCGCAACCTGCCAGCGGCGTCGGCGTGGATTCGGTACCGATTCCGAGCCCAAGGCACCAGGGACCTGTCGGTCCATGCCGGCGCAAGGCGCCAACGACCGTCGGTCCATGTCGGGCCGAGGCACCAGCGACCTGTCGGTGCATGTCGCGCCGAGGTAGTCGGCGACCGTCGGTACATGGCCGCCCAAAGGCGCCAACGACCCGTTGTCAGCAACAGCACAGACCGCCGGCGACGCTCACCTGGAACTCGGTTGGTGGAGCGTCGGCTCCGTGCAACCCTTGGACACGACCGAACGGCCGGACCCGTCCGACCCCACCGGTCCTCGCGGCCCGCCGCCTCAGCGACGCAACCCACACGCCCGAGGACCGTGCCATGGCCGACTTCGCCCGCACCGAACCCCCGCCGCCACCCCCGCCGCTCCCGTATCCGCGGGGCATCGACCTGATCCCACTGCGCTTCATCGGCGACCTCGACCGCGCCTCCCGCCTCGAGCTCCAGCAGATCCGCCACCATCACCTCGACCTGCTCGCCGAGGTCGACGTGCGCCTGGCCGAGCTCACGCAGCTGCGGCTCGACACCCTCGACGTCCTCGACGCCACCCGAGACCAGCTCTGGCCCCGCCTCGGACCGCACCACGTCCGTCGGCCACCGGCGCTCGACCGACCACTCATCCCACCAGCCCACACGGCGGCCCGTCCCGTGCACGGCCGGCACCTTCGCCAGGCCTGCCTGACCCTCCTCGCCCGCGCCGGCACCCTCACCCTGACCGAGCTCCACGCCCGCCTCCACACCCACGGCTTCGTCATCCGGGCCCGCCACCCCGTCAAGTGCCTGGCCGACGCCATGGGATACGAGGTCCGCCTTGGCCGTGCACACCGTGTCCGCCGGGCCACGTACGGCATCGGTCCCGACCCGACCGAACCTTCGCCGTCAGCGACCCGGCGGCGCCCACCACCCCCAGCGCCCCTCGACGCCCCGACCCTCAGCGACCGATTCGATGCCCCGGCACTCCCGGAGTCCGGCGCCGCGGCGATCGACCCCGATCCCGGCGAGTTGGCCGATCCGGGCCGGTGGTGGAGGCACCCCGACGACCATGCCGACGCTCGGTCGATCAGTACCGCAGCTCGACGAGCAGGCCGAAGTGATCGCTCGGCCACACACCCTCGACCGGCTCGGTGCCGAACAGCCGCGCCCTCACCGGGTGCCCCGCCCCGCCCGCCTTCGGCCAGCCCGAGAAGACATAGTCGATGCGTCGACCGGGTTCGAGGTCGCCCGCCGCCCAGGGATTGCGGTTCGACCAGGTGTTGCCGGGCGCCGGTGCGCCGGTGTCCGGATCGGCCGTCGCCATCGCCCATCCATCGAAGAACACCAGGCCCGGCCACGCCGTCGCGGACTTGCCCACCAGCATCCGCACCTCGTCGCTGTCGGGTTCGGCGTTGAAGTCCCCGCACAGCACGGCCGGAAAGGTCCGGTCCGGCGACCCCGCCACGAAGGCCCCGATCGCACGCACCTGCTCCTGCCGGATGTGGCTGTGGTCCATCCGCCAGTGCAGGTGCGTCGTGAACACCTGCATCGGGCCGCGAGGCCCGTCGACGTCGGCGCGCAGCACGACGCGGTGCTCCTCGAACTCGGCCGGACTCGGCAACGCCTCCCACGCCGACGACCGGATCGGCCAGCGCGACAGCACAGCGTTGGCGAACCCGACCCCCTCGAGCTCGGCGGCGTTGGCCACCGCCACGTGGTAGCCGAGCGCCTCGGCCAGCCTCGAGGCCGAGCTCTCACCCGTCGACAGGTCCACCCAGACCTCCTGCAGGCACACCACGTCGGCGTCGATGTCGGCCAGGACCCGCTCGATGCGCGGCGCGCGCTCCTGCCATGGACCGAACATCCACCACAGGTTCCAGGTGGCGACGCGCACCGTCGTGGTGATCAGGTCGCCGAATGCCGACGCATCGGGTCCGGGGTCGCTCATGGACGGCATCCTCCCAGATGCCAGCCAGCAGCCACCCCGCCCGACCCGCACCCCTCGCCCGGGCCGCCGAATGCCGGGCACGGTAAGATGGGCGACTCCCCGGAGTCGTGTCCGGCCCGGGACGACCCTCGCACAGCATGAGCGCAGCCCACCCTGACCTCGCGGACGAGCAGCACTACATCGACCGCGCGTACGCCTTTCTCGAAGAGACCCGCGCCGCGGCCTCGAAGATGCGCAACCTCGTCGAGGTCGGCCGCGGCGGCACCAATCAGGCACGGTTCGAGCGCGAGGTCATCTACGACACCATGGTGAGCCGGCTCTCGCAGCTGCAGCTCGGCGATGCCGCGCTGTGCTTCGGCCGCATCGACTTCGCCGACGGCGAAGCGCCCGGCGAGGTCGCCAACCGCGACGACAGCGGCACCTTCTACATCGGCCGCATCGCCGTCGCCGACGACGAGCAGGAGCCCGTCATCGTCGACTGGCGGGCCCCGGTCGCCGAGGCGTTCTACCGAGCCACCGGGCGTCAGCCGATGGGGCTGGCCCGCCGCCGGCACTTCGCCACGCGGGGCCGCAACCTGCTGAGCATCGAAGACGAGCTCTTCGGCGATGCCCTGGCGGCCCTCGGCATCGACGACGACGACGGCCGTCCCACCCTCAAGGGGCATGGCGCACTGATCACGGCGCTCGAGACGGCCCGCACGGGCAAGCTCGGTGACATCGTCGCCACCATCCAGGGCGAACAGGACGAGATCATCCGCGCCGAGCTGCCCGGCGTGCTCGTGGTGCAGGGCGGTCCGGGGACGGGCAAGACCGTCGTGGCGCTGCACCGCGCCGCCTACCTCCTCTACACCTACCGGTTCCCGCTCGAAGGCCAGGGCGTGCTGGTCGTCGGTCCCAACCGGCTGTTCCTCAACTACATCGACCAGGTGCTGCCCTCGCTGGGCGAGGCCGGGGTCGAACTAGTCGTGCTCGCCGACCTCGTCGCCGACCCGGTGCGGGTGGCCGGCTACGACAAGGGCATGGCGGCGCGCATCAAAGGCGACCTGCGCATGGCCACGCTGCTCCAGCGCGCCGTGCGTCAGCGCCAGCGACCGCTGCGCGAGCCGCTGGTCGTCGGCTACGGCATCCAGCACCTGCGCCTGCCGGTCGAGGAGTCGCGCCGCATCGTGGACGAGGCCCGCCGGCGCTACCGCAAGCACAACGCCGGGCGGCGCTTCGTCGAGCAGCAGCTGTTCGAGTCGCTCGCACGCCGTGGCCACGGCGAGCTCGACCCGGCGGAGGTGCGCGAGCGCCTGCGCCACACGCTCGAGGTCCGGATGGCGCTCGAGTGGATGTGGCCGGTGCTCACGCCGGCGCAGTTCCTCCACGACTTCTTCGGCTCCAAGGCGTTGCTGCGCCTGGCCGCCAAGGGCATCCTCACGGACGACGAGTGGTCGTCGCTGCACCGCAAGCGCAGCGACGACCTCGACGGCGTCGTGTGGACGAACGACGACGCACCCCTGCTCGACGAAGCGCGGGCCCTGCTCGGCCCCAAGCCGCGCTCGAAGCGGCAGCGCCAGCGGATCCTGGCCGAGACGGGCATCCCCGACGACGAGGTGCGCACCTACGGGCACATCGTCGTCGACGAAGCCCAGGACCTGTCGCCGATGCAGCTGCGGATGCTCAACCGACGCTCGCTCAACGGCTCGATGACCATCGTGGGCGACATCGCCCAGTCGACCGGCCAGTGGGCGCACGCCACCTGGGACGAGATCCTCGAGCACCTGCCCGACCGGCGCCCGCCGCGCCGGGAGGAGCTCTCCATCGGCTACCGGCTGCCGGCGCCGATCATGGATGTGGCGGCGCGCGTGCTGCGCGAGGCGGCGCCCCAGCTCGACCCGCCGGCATCGGTGCGTGAGGACGGTGCCGAGCCGACGTGGATCGCGGCCGATGCCGACGCCCTCGCCGAGGTGGTCGTGCGCACGGCCGTGGACGAGCTCGACGAGCTCGGCATCGGCAGCGTGGCGGTGATCAGCCCCGACTCGATAGTGGACGCGCTCGCCGAGGCGCTCGACGCCGCCGGGGTCGACTACGGCCGGGCGACGCGCCACGGCCTCGAGAGCCCCATCACGCTCGTGCCCGTGTCGCTGGTGAAGGGCCTCGAGCTCGACGGCTCGGTGGTCGTGGAGCCCGCCGCCATCCTCGAGGAGGAGGTGCAGGGCGCCCGGGCGCTGTACGTGGCGTTGACGCGCGCCACCAAGCGTCTGGCGGTCGTGCACGCGCGGCCGCTGCCGGACGTCCTCGATGCCCGCTGAGCGCGCCCCCGTCGCCGTCGAGGTCGCCGGCCTGACCACGTCGTTCGACGAGGTCCGCGTGCTCGACGACGTCAGCCTGCGCGTCCCGGCCGGTGCCATGGTGGCGTTGCTGGGTCCGAGCGGGTGCGGCAAGACGACCCTGCTGCGCGCCATCGCCGGCCTGGTGGCGGTCGACGCCGGCCAGGTGCGGGTGGGCGATCGGGTGCTGACCGGCGACGGTGTGTCCGTGCCGCCCGAGCGCCGCCAGGTCGGCATGGTGTTCCAGGACTGGGCGCTGTTCCCCCACCTGAGCGTGGCGCGCAACGTCGCCTACGGCCTCGGTGGCGACCAGCGCGCCGACACGGACCGTCGTGTCGACGACGCGCTGGCGATGGTCGGGCTCGCCGGTCTCGGCGACCGGCTCCCCGGCACGCTGTCCGGCGGCCAGCAGCAGCGGGTGGCCCTGGCGCGCGCCCTGGCCCCCGAACCGGCGGTGCTGCTGCTCGACGAGCCGTTCTCGAACCTCGACGCAGCGTTGCGGGCCCAGGTGCGCACCGAGGTGCACGCCCTGCTGGTCCGCCTCGGCATCACGACCATCGTCGTCACCCACGACCAGGAGGAGGCGTTCGTCCTCGGTGACGAGGTCGCCGTGCTCTCGGCCGGCCGCATCGTCCAGCACGCCGCGCCGACGACGATCTACGAACGGCCCGCTACGCCGTGGGTCGCCGGGTTCGTCGGCGAGACCAACGTCCTGGCGGGACGGTTCGATCCGACATCCGGCGTTGCGTCGACCGCGCTCGGCTCGCTCGCCGTGGACCTCGATGACGACGGTCAGGCCTCCGTCGGCGACGGTGGACCGGTCGATGTGCTGGTGCGACCTGAGCAGCTCCGCTTCGACCCGGCGGGTCCGACCTCCGGGGTGATCGAGCTGGTGGAGTACCACGGCCACGACACCATGTACGTGGTCGCCGCCGCCGGGCTGGAGCTGCGCGTCCGGGTCGCCGGGACGGCCCCGCTGGCGCGCGGGTCGACCGTCGGGCTGCGGGTCGTCGCCGACCGCGTGCGCGCCTTCCCCCGTGCCGGCGACTGAGTCGGTGACCGCCACGTCCGAGTCCGCCAGGTCCGAGACCGCGGCGTCCGTGACCGAAGCGCATGCCGACGTCGTCGTGCTCGGGGCGGGCCCGACCGGGCTGGCCGCGGCGCGGGCGCTGGCTCGGCGCGGCGTCGCCGTCACGGTCCTCGAGGCGGGGCAAGCGGTCGGGGGGATGGCCGCGTCGATCGAGGTCGGCGGTCAGCGGGTCGACCTCGGCAGCCATCGGCTCCACCCCGCCATGGCGCGGCGCGAGCGCGCCCTCGTGGATGCCCTGCTCGGCGCCGATCTCCAGGAGCGCCCGCG
>JAGQTE010000212.1 GCA_020439175.1 Acidimicrobiales bacterium
GTGTACGTGGCCGACGCCCTGAACCGCAAGGTGCGCAAGATCACGCCCGGCGGCGTCATCTCGACCTATGCCGGCACCGGGTCGTCGAGCTCGAACGGTGACGGCGGTCCGGCGACAGCGGCGGCGATCGGCTCGCCGAAGGGGCTGGCGCTCGATGCCGTCGGGAACCTCTACATCGCCGACGCGCTCGGCGACCGGATCCGGCGGGTGACCCCGGGCGGCATCATCTCGACCGTCGCCGGCTCGGGCACGGCGGGGTTCTCCGGCGATGGCGGTGCGGCGACGGCGGCACAGCTCAACGCCCCCGAGGACGTTGCGATCGCCTCCACCGGCGAACTGCTGATCGCCGATACCCAGAACCACCGCATCCGCCAGGTCAGCGGCGGCATCATCTCGACGGTGGCCGGCAACGGCACGGCGGCGCTGGCCGGCGACGGCGGCACTGCGACCGCAGCTTCGCTCAAGGCGCCGGCTGCCGTCGAGAAGACGGCGGCGGGGATGTTCATCGCCGACTGGGGCAACAGCCGGATCCGCAAGGTCACGGGCGGGATCGTCACCACCTACGCCGGTGGCGGGTCCGGCACCGGGGATGGCCTCGTACGCACCAGTGCGCTGATCGGACCGCCGACCGGCATCTCGGTGGCGCCCAACGGCGAGGTGTACTTCGCCGAGGAGTACTCGGGACGCGCCCGCAAGATCGGCACGGACAACAAGGTGTGGACGGTGGCCGGCAACGGCACCGAGGCGTTCTCCGGCGACGGGGGCCAGGCCACCTCGGCGCAGTTCGACGGTCCTCGCGGTATCGCTGTCGCCGCCAACGGCGACATCTACATCGCCGACGCCTGGAACGGGCGCATCCGCAAGCGCGCCACGACCGGATTGATCTCGACGGTCGCCGGCGGCGGGAGCAGCACCGCCGACGGCGGCTCTGCGCTCGGCTTCGACCTCGGCTGGCCGAGTGACGTGGACGTCGACCTAGCGGGCAACCTCTACGTCGCCGACACGGACCGCGACAAGGTCTTCAAGATCACGCCTGCCGGCATCCTCACGACGTACGCCGGCACCGGCGCAGCCGGGTTCTCGGGCGATGGCGGTTGGGCCACGAACGCCAAGCTGAACGACCCGCGCAACGTCGCTGTGGCGCCGTCGGGCGCGGTGTTCGTCGCCGACACCCTCAACCATCGGGTGCGCCGGATCGACCCGGACGGCTCCATCCTCACCGTGGCGGGCACGGGCGTCGCCGGCTTCTCGGGTGACGGAGGCCTGGGCGCCGCGGCCAAGCTCGACTACCCGACCGGCCTGGCGGTCGAGCCGACCGGATCGCTGCTGATCGTCGACACGAACAACAACCGCGTCCGGCGGTTGTCGACCGACCAGAAGATCTCGACCGTCGCCGGCAACGGCTCGGCGTCCTCGACCGGTGACGGCGGGTCGGCGGCGGCGGCCGGGCTGCACGACCCCAGCGCCGTGGCGGTCGACGAGGCCGGCAACATCGTCATCGGCGAGTACGAGCACATCCGCCGTGTCGACAGCGCCACGAACACGATCTCGACGATCGCCGGCAACGGCTCGGTGGGCTGGTCGGGTGACTACGGCCAGGCGACGGCGGCACGCATCGTCGCCTCGACCGACCTGGCCTTCGAGGCCGGCGGGAACCTGATCAGCGCCCAGTACTCGGCGGGCCGGTTGCGCCGCATCACCGGCGTCGGCTCGCCGGGCGCCAAGTACCACCCGCTCACGCCGGCACGCATCCTCGACTCGCGCGACGGCACCGGCGGCTTCGCCACGCCGTGGCCGGCGAACACCACCCGCGACCTGAAGGTGACCGGCGTCGGCGGCGTCCCGGCCACCGGTGTCGGCTCGGTCGTCCTCAACGTCACCGTCACCGGCGGCACCGCGCCCTCGCACCTCACGGCGTGGCCGAGCGGGGTCACGAAGCCGCTGGCGTCGAACCTCAACTGGCCCGCCGGGGACACGCGCCCGAACCTGGTGACGGTCAAGGTCGGCGCCGGCGGCAAGGTCTCGCTGTTCAACAACGCGGGCAGCGTCCACGTCATCGCCGACGTCGTCGGGTGGTACGACACCGGCACCGCCGTCTCCGGCGACCTGTTCACGCCGCTGGCGCCGGCGCGCATCCTGGACTCGCGCGACGGCACCGGCGGGTTCGCCTCGCCGTGGGGCGCCGGCACGTCGCGCGACCTGCAGGTGGCGACGAAGGGCGGCGTGCCGGCCGGCGCCACGGCCGTGGCCTTGAACGTCACCGTGGTCAACGGCTCGGCGCCGTCGCACCTGACGGTGTGGCCGACCGGCGTGACCAAGCCGACGGCGTCGAACCTCAACTGGCCGACGGGCGCAGTGCGACCCAACCTCGTCATCGTGAAGCTGGGGACGGGAGGCAAGGTGTCGCTGTTCAACAACGGCGGCACGGTCGACGTCATCGCCGACGTCGTCGGCTACTTCGGCGCCAGCGGTGACCGGTTCCATCCGACCCTGCCGCACCGTCTCGTCGACTCGCGCGACGGCACGGGCACGACGGCGACGCCGTGGGCTGCCGGGTCGACCCGCAACGTGGCGGTGGCGAGCATCGGCCCGGTGCCCAAGACCGCCAAGGCTGTGGTGCTGAACATCACGGTCACCGGTGGCACGGCGGCGTCGCACCTGACGGTGTGGCCGGCCGGCGTCGCCAAGCCCACGGCCTCGAGCCTCAACTGGAACGCCGGCCAGACCGTGCCGAACCTGGTGGTGGTCAAGGTCGGCGATGGCGGGTTGGCCTCGATCTTCAACAACTCGGGGAACGCGCACGTGATCGCCGACGTCGTCGGCTGGTACGGGTGAGGCGCCACTAGCCTCCGGGCTCATGGCGCACCCGGGGATCGAGACCATCGTCGAGCTGCTCGGCGGCATCGACCTGCACACGACCGACATCACCGCCCGGCGCGCCGCGCTCGAGTCGACGGCCGGTGCGGTGCCTCCTCCCGAGGGCGTGGGCGTCACCGCGGCGACGGTGGCAGGGCGGCCGGCCGAGTGGCTCGACCCGCCCGGCGCCGACCCGGCGAAGCGCACCCATGCGGTGCTCTACCTGCACGGCGGCGCCTACACCGTCGGGTCGCTCAA
>JAGQTE010000213.1 GCA_020439175.1 Acidimicrobiales bacterium
CCCCGCCGCCGGGCTCGAGGCCGGGCAGCGGGGGGCGTTCGCCGGTGGCACGGACCGGGAGGGAGGCCGGCCCGTGGGGGGATCTAGGCGGGCGCGCAGACGACCAGCCACGCGGCGCCGGTCGTGGTCGCCGTCACGGTGCCGGTCACGGTGCCGGTGCTCGACGTCGAGTCATACGGCGACGAGGCGATGGCGGTGCCGGTGACCAGCGCCGTCTCCTGGCCCTGCTTCGTCCAGGTGCCGGGCGTGCTCGGCGCCGTGTACGTCGAGGTGTCACGCCACGTCGCCATGTGCAACAGCAGGTTGTTGGCCTGGCCCGGGGTGAGCGGGCCGGCGGCGCGGCTGGTGCTGCCGGTCGAGTAGCCGGTGCGGGCCGCCGAGTCGATGCCGCCCGACCCCTGCACCGTCACGAATGACACCGAGTGGGCGATGCTGTAGGAGTCGAGCGCGAACGAGTGCGAGGCCCCGGCGGCGTCGGCCGAGTCGGCCACCTTGTAGAGCGCGGCGTCACGCATGTTCGAACCGGTGTAGACCGACGACAGCAGCCACGTCCACCCGGACGGCAGCAACGGGTTGCGGGATGTCGAGCGGATCGACCACATCGCGACGAGCAGGTCGCCGACGGCGCAGGTGGGCGTGGTGAGCGACACCGCCGCCGAGTTCGACGAGCCGGACGTGTAGCCGCCGACGGTGGGCGGCGTGGCCGGTGGAGCTCCACCGGCGCCCTGGGCGGCGTAGACGCCGAGCGGGGTGAGGCTCACGCCGTCAGCGCCCCGACGAGCCGCCAGGCGTTCCCGCCGAGCGAGATGGCCGACACCCAGGCGTACTGGCCGTCGATGGTCAGCGTGCCCGACGGCTGGATCGTCGAGGTGCCGTCGTCGTCGAACACGTAGGTGCCAGCGCCCTCGGCCAGGTAGTCGATCTGCACCCCGGCGGCGATCGACGCCGGCAGGGTGACGGTGGCGCCGGTGCCGTGCGTCAGCGAGCGGATCGTCATGTGCTGGTCAGCCGCCGCCGTGTCCGTCGTGCCCGACACCGTCGTGATGGTCCGCACCGCCATCTGACCGGCGCCCACGCTCGACAGCGTCGCCAACGACCCGAGGCCCAGGTTGGTGCGGGCCGTCGACGCGTCCGACACGCCTGACAGGTCATCGACCAGCGCAGCCGCCACGCCGACCGCCTCGTAGACGCCGGAGTGGTTGTGCCCCGACGTGGCGAACGCAGACGCGTGGTTGCCGTCGAGGAGGTCGGCGTCGAGGCCCGAGCCGGTGCCGTCGACGGAAGCGAGCGCCGACAGGATGGCCGAGCCGGACATCGTGCCCGACGCCACGGCCACCCACCCGGTGTTCCCGGTGCCGGACTCCTTGACGTACAGCGTCGTCCCGGTCGAGCCGTCCGAGCGCATGTAGAGCGACCCGACCTTGGCCGTCACCGCGCCCTCAGGCGACGACGACCCCGACAGGATCGCAGCCCCCGACGAGAACGACAGCGGGTTGGCGTTCGCCGTGGTCGACTCATACGACATGCCGACAGCGATGGTCGACGTGTTCGTGTAGATGATCGACCCGGCGCCGTTGCCGATGATGTAGTTGCCCCAGTGGATCAGGTACGGCGAGCC
>JAGQTE010000214.1 GCA_020439175.1 Acidimicrobiales bacterium
CGACGCCGACCGGCGCGCCGTGATCGACGACCTGCGCGCCAGCGCGACGGCGCCGGCCCCGCCACGTCCCCAGCTCACCCCCGACGATCTGCGGGCGCTCACCGACGCCGGCGTCGCCATCGGCAACCACGGCCTGACGCACGCGCTGCTCGACCGGTGCGACGACGCCACCCTGCGCCGCGAGGTCCTCGACGCCCACGAACGGCTCACCGGGTGGCTGGGCGACGAGCCCACCGCCTTCGCCTACCCGAACGGCAACGGCGACCCGCGCGCCCATGCCGTGCTCGCCGGCGCCGGCTACCGGGCGGCGTTCGCCTTCGACCACCACCTGAGCGACGGCCCGGCGCCCGATCGGTGGGCCGTGTCGCGCCTGCGGGTCAACGCCTGGACGCCGCCGGTGCGGTTCCGGCTGATCATGTCGGGACTGCATCCGGCGCTGCTCGCCACCCGTGCCCGGCTGCGACCGGGCTGAGGCGGTCTCGATGCACGAAGGCTCGCCCCGGACAGCGATAGGCTGACCGTTCGGTCCGTGCCGGGCAGTCGCGCCCGGCCACACTCCGGCGGCATCCGCAACGCACCACCTTGGACATCCTTCGCTACGCCCGTTCGCTGCGCCGCCATTGGCGACTGCTCGTCGTGACCACCGTCGTCGGTCTCGGCCTGGGCGTGGCGTCGGCAGCGGCGCAGCCGGCACAGCGCACCTCGAGCTGGTATCGAGCCGAGCACACCTTGTTCTGCGACGGCCCGTCACCGAACCTGGCCCAGCTGGCGGCGTTCGCCACCACCGGCCCGGTGCCCGAGAAGGCCGCCGAACGGCTCGGTGAGTCCACGGCGGAGATGACGGCCTTCGTCCGGGCGCGACCGGTGCCCGAGGCCGGGTTCCTGCAGATCGTCGCCGTCGGCACGGACGCCGCCAAGGCCGAGGAGACGGCCGACACCGTCGCCGAGGAGCTCACCGCCTACGAGCTCCAGCTGCCCGACCCGACGCGCACCGAGCGGCTGGCGCAGATCGACCAGGAGATGAACGCCCAGCGCGACCTGTGGAACCAGGCGCTCGCCAACGGCGCCAACGCCGCCAACCTCGAAGAGGCCGAGTTCTACAAGACCCAGCACGATGAGGCGGTCGAGCGGTTCAACGAGCTCCAGACCGAGCGGCAGGAGCTCGAGCAGGGCGGCAACCGCCAGGCCTGCCTGTCGACGGTGTCGAGCGCCGAGGCCATCGCCACCAATCGAGACGCCGTCGAGGAGCTGCTCACGGCGCCGACGGCCGGCAAGAACGGTACGACGGCCGGGTCGGGCATCCCCGAGCTCCAGCAGCAGGCGAGCACCCTCGGGCCGGTGCCTCGCGGCGCGGCCGGGGCAGCCGGCGGCCTGCTCATCGGCATCGCCATCGGCTTGGTCGTGGACCGGGTCGACCCCCGCATCCGCACCAAGGACCAGGCCGAGACCGCGTTCGGCTGGCCCGTGATCGCCGAGATCCCTCCGCTGCCCAAGCCCCTGCGCTCCGGTGAGGCCATCGCCACCTACGACCAGCCGCGCTCCCGCATCGCCGAGGCCTACCGGGTGCTGCGGTCGTCGATCCTGTTCGCCGCCGACGTCTCGGAGTCGGCCTTCCTCGCCGCCGGGACGCGAACCGAGGCCAAGAGTGCGAGCCCGGCCAACGGCAACGGGAACGGCTCGACCACCCACAGCTCGA
>JAGQTE010000215.1 GCA_020439175.1 Acidimicrobiales bacterium
GGTTCCGGTTCGTGCAGGGCGACATCTGCGACCGCGACGCCGTGGCCGCCGCCATGGCCGGCTGCGACGCCGTCGTGCACTTCGCCGCCGAGAGCCACGTCGACCGCTCGATCACGAACCCCGATGCCTTCGTGCGCACCAACTGCGACGGCAGCAACGTGCTCTGCGACACGGCTCGTCACCTCGAGGTGCAGCGGTTCGTGCACATCTCGACCGACGAGGTGTACGGCTCGGTGGAGGAGGGCAGCTCCACGGAGGAGGCGCCGTTGGTGCCGCGCTCGCCGTACTCGGCGTCCAAGGCCGGGTCGGACCTGATCGCCCTGAGCTACCACACGACCTATGACCTGCCGGTCCTCGTCACCCGCTCGTCGAACAACTTCGGGCCGTACCAGTTCCCGGAGAAGGTGATCCCGCTGTTCGTCACCAACCTGCTCGACGGCGGCACGGTGCCGCTGTACGGCGACGGCATGAACGTGCGCGACTGGCTGCACGTCGCCGACAACTGCGCCGCCGTCGACCTGGTGCTGCGGCAGGGGGCCATCGGCGAGATCTACAACATCGGGGGCGGCAACGAGCTGCCCAACCGAGAGCTCACCGATCGGTTGGTCGAGCTGTGCGGTCGAGGCCCCGACGCCATCGAGTACGTCGCCGACCGCCTGGGGCACGACCGTCGCTACTCGGTCGACTGCTCCAAGGTGCGTGGGCTCGGCTGGTCACCCGCCCGCGAGTTCCCGGAGGCCCTCGAGGCCACCGTGGCCTGGTACCGGGACAACCGGTGGTGGTGGGAGCCGCTCAAGGGCCCGCGGGCGGCCTGAGCCGTGCGGATCCTCGTCACCGGCGCGGGCGGGCAGCTCGGCCGGGAGCTGGCGGTGCTGCTCGACGCGGCGCCGACGCACGACGTCGTCGCCGTCGATCACCGCACCTGTGACGTGTCCGACCGTGACGCCGTGCTGGCGACCGTGGCCTCCGTCGCCCCCGACGCCGTGGTGCACTGCGCCGCCTGGACCGCCGTCGACGACTGCGAGGCCGACTCCGATCGGGCCTTCGCCGTCAACGCGCTGGCGTGCCGCCATGTCGCCGAGGCGGCGCGGCGCTTCGACGCCCACGTCATCGGCGTGTCCACCGACTACGTGTTCGACGGCACCAAGGACGGCCCGTACCACGAGTGGGACGAGCCCTGCCCTCGTTCGGTCTACGGGGCGTCCAAGCTGGCGGGGGAGCGGGAGCTGCTCGTCGGCTGCCCCGGCGCCTCCGTCGTGCGGACGTCGTGGGTGTGCGGCCTGCACGGTCCGAACATGGTGAAGACGATCCTGCGCCTCGCGGGTGATCACGACGTGCTGCGCTTCGTCGACGACCAGGTCGGGCACCCGACCTTCACCGCCGACCTGGCGCCGGCGCTCGTGCGGTTGGCCGTGGACCGCCGTCCCGGGATCTTCCACCTCACCAACCAGGGCGCCGTGTCGTGGCACGGGTTCGCGCAGGCGGTGCTGGCCGCAGCCGGCGACGACCCGGACCGCGTGCTGCCGGTGGCGACGGCCGACCTCCAGCCGGCCCGACCGGCCCCGCGCCCGGCCAACTCCGTGCTGGCCAACACGGCGTGGGCGAACGCCGGACTGGCGCCGCTGCGCGACTTCCGGGCGCCGTTGGAGGAGCTGGTCTCGGTGCTGGTCAGCTCGCCCGGCACTCGAACGTGACGAACTGGTAGGCGTGCCACAGGCCGAGCTGCTCGGCCTCGCGCTTGTCGAGCAGTGCGGTCAGCTCGTCGACCTCGGCGGCGGCGAGCATCGACGCCGTGTCGAACTCGGGGCTCTCGGGCCCGGGCCAGACCGCCAGCCCCGACGCCACCACATCGATCAGCGGCTGCGTCACCAGGGTCGTCACGGCGAAGCCGGCGGCGCGCAGGCGGGGCGCCAGGTCGAAGCCGAAGCGCCAGAACACCGGCGTGTTGTCGCCGTGGAACTCGGGTTCGGTCGGCGACGCCGTCGTGCCCTGCAGGATCGGCACCTGCAGGTACAGCACGCCGCCGGGGCGCAGCGCCCGGACGATCTCGGCCAGGGCGGCGTCGGTGTCGGGCACGTGCTCGAGCACGTGCGGGCTCATGATGACGTCGACGCTGTCGTCGGTGAGGCCGAGGTGCTGCAGGTCGAGCTGGATCTCGCCGACGTGGCAGGAGGCGTCGTAGTCGCTGCACAGGTAGTGGAACCACCCGTGCATCGCCTGCCGGTACGCCGCCCCCATGCGGGGGCTGGTCTCGAGCACCGTGGCGCCCAGGCGCGGGTCGTTGCGGCGGATCAGGCAGGCGAACAGGAACCGGTCCCGCCCGTTGGACCCGCACGCCGGGCAGAGCTGCCCTTCGACGTGCTCGGGACCGTCGAAGCGGTCACCGGTCCAGTCGCACACGTTGCACTGGGCGCCCGGACCGTCGGTGACGGGGACCGCGGCACGCTCCCACGGCGAGGATCCGAAGTGCGGCTCGATCGGGTCGGGCTCCGGTTCGGGCTCGACGGCGGCGGGTTCGGCCGGTGCCGCTGCGCCCGAGCCGTCGCCGTCGGGCTCGGGGGCCGGGCCGTGGCGCAGGTACTCGATCTGCTCACGCAGCAGGCGGGGGGTGATCAGGATCTCGACGCCGCGCAGGGTCTTGCGCCGCAGGCGGTCCGCTCGGGTCTCGGGCTCGTCGGTGGTGGGGGCCGGCACCGCACCAGCTTCGCGCGCCGCACGGCGCCCACGACAAGGCCGCGACCCGCCCTGCGGATGTCGTGCGGCGGGAGGGTCGGAGCCTAGGGTTGTCCGTTGCCATGGCTGCTCCCACGACCGATCCGCCGGCACCGCAGCCGAACGCCGCGCCACGCCGGCACCCGGTGCGCGAGCTGCTCGGCGCACGCGAGCTGATCGCCAACCTGACCGGGCGCGAGCTCAAGGTCCGCTACAAGCGCTCGGCGCTGGGGTTCGCCTGGACGCTGCTGAACCCACTGCTGATGATGGCCGTGTTCACGGCGCTGTTCTCGACCCTGTTCTCGGGCCAGGAGCTGTCCAAGGGCTGGTACGCCATCTACTTCCTCACGGGCTACCTGCCGTTCGCCTTCTTCCAGGCGTCGTCGACGGTGGCGACCGGGTCGGTCGTGGGCAACGCCGGCCTGGTGACGAAGGTGTACTTCCCCCGGGCCGTGCTCCCGTTGAGCGTGGTCACGTCGCAGCTGGTGCACTTCGTGATGGGCCTGGTCGTGCTGCTGGTCGTCACGCCGTTCCTCGGGTTCACCTGGTGGTGGTACCTGCCGACGTTGCTGCTGGCCATCGTGCTGCTCACCTGCTTCACCGCCGGCATCTCGATGCTGCTCGCCGCGCTCAACACGTACTTCCGCGACATCGCCGAGTTCACGACGGTCGCCTTCCTGCTGTGGTTCTACGCCACGCCGGTGATCTACCCGCTGGCCACCCCGCCGATCCCGGCGCCGGTGGTGACCGTGATCAAGCTCAACCCGATGACGATGTTCGTCGGGCTGTTCCGATCGGCGCTCTACGACAACGCCTGGCCCGGCTGGCCGACGTTGCTCGGTGCCACGGTCAGCGCCGTCGTCACCCTCGTGGTCGGGTGGAAGGTGTTCATCCGCCTCTCGGCGCAGTTCGCCAAGGAGGTGTGATGGTGGCGATCGACGAGCCGGCGCCCCCGGCGACCGCCGCCGACGCGCCCGGCCACGTCGTCATCGACGACGTGTGGGAGTCGTTCAAGATCTACACCGAGCGCGCCACGGGCATCCGCGACCGCCTCTTCGCCCGCCGCAAGAACGTGTCCGAGGAGTTCTGGGCCCTCAAGGGCGTCTCGCTCGAGATCACGCCCGGCGAGACCGTCGGGCTCATCGGCGAGAACGGCTCGGGCAAGTCGACGCTGCTCAAGTGCGTCGCCGGCATCTACCAGCCGACCCAGGGGTCGATCTCGGTGCACGGGCGCACGGCGTCGATGCTGGAGCTCGGCGCCGGGTTCCACGGCGACCTCACCGGCCGTGAGAACGCCTACCTCAACGGCTCGATCCTCGGCTTCTCCAAGACCTACGTCGACAGCGTCTTCGACGAGATCGTCGAGTTCGCGGGGCGTCAGGTGGCCGAGGCCATCGACCGGCCGGTGCGGACCTACTCGTCGGGCATGTACCTGCGCCTGGGCTTCGCCGTGTCGGTGCACCTCCAGCCCGACGTGCTGATCATCGACGAGGTGCTCGCCGTGGGCGACGCCCGCTTCGTCAAGAAGTGCTACGACCGCATCCACGAGCTCAAGCGGCGCGGCGTGACGATCGTGCTCGTCAGCCACGACCTCGAGACCGTGGCGTCGCTGTGCGACCGCGCCGTGTACCTGGAGCGGGGCACCGTCGTCCAGGACGGTCCGGCGGTGGAGGTGGTCGACCACTACCGGGCCGACGTCACCGCCGACATGCCCGGCGTGGTCGGCAAGTGGGAGGGCGGTGCCGTCTACGGCACGGGCGCCGTCAAGCTCACCGACCTGGCGCTCGACACACCGCCCGAGGTGCCCGTCGCCACCGGTGACGTGCTGCGCGTGCGCTGCACCGCCGAGGTCCACGAGGCGGTCACCGACCCCGTGTTCGGCATCATCGTGCGCTCCAACGACGGCACCTACCTCTACGACACGAACACGCTGTGGCGCCGCCAGGGCACGGGCGACCTGCACCTCGGCGACCGGTTGGCCGTCGAGATCCCGCTGCGGCTGCACCTGCTGCCGGGGCGGTACGTGATCACCCTCGCCGTGAGCCGCAGCGACGGCAAGCAGATCTACGACTGGCACACCGACGCCCTGGCGTTCGACGTCGTGGGGGAGTTCGTGGCCAACGGCATCGTCGACCTCGACGGGACGATCGACGTGACCCGGCTCCCGTCAGGCTGACGGCGGCGGCGGGCGCAGCCGTCCCGGTTCGATGACGAACAGGGCGACGAGGATCAGGGCCAGCAGCGCCACGAGCCCCGAGGCCATCAGACCGGGTTGGCGGTAGCGGAACTCGACGTCGTGGGTGCCGCCCGGCATCGTCACCCCGAGGCGCATGGCGTCGACCGGGTACACGTCGACAGGCTGCCCGTCGATCGTGGCGCTCCAACCGGGCAACGGCTGCGATGCGATCGACAGGACCGCGTCGAGCCCATCGTTGGTCACGGTGGCCCGTACGACGCCCGGTTCGGGTCGTTCCACCTCCACGGGTTCTGGCGGGCAGAGTCCTGCACAGGTGTGTGCCGGACCCGGAGGCTCGGTGATCACCACGTCAGGATCGAGGCCGCCGAGCATGCTGCCCACGGTGGCGGCGTCGGGAGCGACGAACGCCGTGCTCCTCGCCAGATACGCCTCGGTCGTGCGCACCGGGTTGGCCAGCAGCACCAGCTCGCCCTCGCGGGCCTGGGGTGTCCCCCAGCCGGGGGCGACGGCCTCGATGGTGCGGGCCTCGGCATCGGGGGCGTCCGCCGGGATGCCGTAGGTCTGGCGCACCTGGGCGAGGTCGACGACGGCCCACCCGACGCCGAGGCGCGCCAGGGCCTGGGACTCGAGGGGGAGCGCCAGCTGCCACGACACCGGCAGCGTGGCGTCGAAGCCGTCGGCGGCGATGGACGACACGCCGGCCACCCAGCGCTTGGTGACCCACGGGCCGCCGTCGTACCCGTCGATCGACCGGGCGCCGACGATGGCGTTGGCGTTCGGGCGCAGGGCGTGGCCGAGGTACGGCCAGTCGTCGAACCTGGTGCCGGCCACGGAGATCACCAGCCCGCCCTCGGCCGCCAGGCGCTCGCTGATCGGCGACGTGTAGGCCGTGAACGGCTCGTCGGTGAGGTGCTGGCGCGCCATGCTGTGCGACGCCGGTGCCGTCAGCTCGATCAGCACCACGGCGGCCAGCACGCCGGCGCCGACGACGGGTGCCAC
>JAGQTE010000028.1 GCA_020439175.1 Acidimicrobiales bacterium
CGGGCGACGGCGGACGCCTTGCCGCGTCCGAGCACGGCCGCCACGACGGCGAGTGCCGCGACGGCGACGGCGAGCACGATGACGGCGGCGAGCACCGCCGCACGCTACCGCTCCCCTCCCGCCGCGCCGAAGGGAAGGGACCACCGACACCGAACGACGTGCGCCGACCGGCGGCGGTGCGCGCAGACTGACACCGATGATCCGACCCGCCGACGACCCGCCGCCATCCGCGCCGGGCGGCGTGCGCACCCGCGCCGGCGACGCCCTGACGACCGTCGACCTGGCCGCCAAGGCTGCGCTGATCACGGCGTTGCGGCGAGATCGGCTGGCCGGCCGCTGCGACGTCGACGACCCGACCGAGCTCGTCGCGGTGACCCGACCCGGTCGCCCGGAGCGCCCCGAGCTCGTGGCGCCACGGGCGCTGGCGAAGCGATCCGTCCACACGCCCGACGGACGGGTGGCGCTCATCCACGCCGTCGCCCACATCGAGGCCAACGCCGTCAACCTGGCGCTCGACGCCGTGCACCGCTTCGGCGACCTGCCCGACGCCTACTACGACGACTGGCTGCAGGTGGCGGCGGAGGAGGCCCGACACTTCGCCCTCCTCCGGGACCGGCTGGTCGACCTCGGCGCCGCCTACGGCGACCTCCCCGCCCACGACGGGCTGTGGGCGGCGGCGGTGCGCACGGCCGACGACCCGTTGCGCCGCATGGCGCTGGTGCCGCGCGTGCTCGAGGCCCGCGGGCTCGACGTCACCCCGGACATGATCGAGCGGCTGCGGTCCGTCGGCGACGACGCCACCGTCGCGGTGCTCGAGGTGATCCTGCGCGACGAGGTCGGGCACGTCGCCATCGGCACCCGCTGGTTCCGCTGGCTCTGCGACGCCCGGGGCCTCGACCCGGCGACGACGTTCCGCCGTCTGCTCACGGAGGAGGGCGTCCGGCTCGTGGCGCCGTTCAACGACGAGGCGCGCCGGGCCGCAGGGTTCGAGCCGGGCGAGTACGCGCCGACCTGAGCGGCGGCGGATCGACGCGGCGGCGCTGCCCCTGTTGGGTCTCGAGCGTGGCTTCGGGCACAATGGGGCCTTCGTCCGCCGGCACCCGGCCGCGCGGCGGGCTGCGAGCGTGAGGCATCGCAGCCGACGTCCCCAGCGCCGATCCCTCCGAAGGCGCTCGCAGAGCAGATGACTGATTCGAACGAACCCCCCGCGACCGACGACGACCTCGAGCTCGACGACGGCCCGCCCCCGACCTTCGCCGAGCTCGGCGTCGACAAGCGCCTGGTCGACACGCTGGCCGAGCGCAACATCACCGTTCCCACGCCGATCCAGGCGCTGTCGATCGGTCCGGCGCTCGAGGGCCACAACGTCTGCGGCAAGGCCAAGACCGGCTCCGGCAAGACGATCGCCTTCGGCCTGCCGACGTTGATGCACCTCGACAAGGGCCAGGCCCGCCAACCCACCGGCGTCGTGCTGGTGCCCACGCGCGAGCTGGCCCAGCAGGTGGCATCCGAGCTCGAGGACCTCGCCGAGGCCGTCGAGCGCTCGGTGGTGTGCATCCACGGCGGCGTGTCGATGAAGGGTCAGGTCGACGCCCTGCGCGCCGGCGCCGACCTCGTCGTCGCCACCCCGGGTCGCCTCATCGACCTGTGCGACCAGGGCGAGGCCGACCTCTCCCAGGTCAAGGACGTGGTGATCGACGAAGCCGACCGCATGGCCGACATGGGGTTCCTGCCCCAGGTCGAATGGGTGCTGCGCCAGATGCCCGACCGCACGCGCACGCTGCTGTTCTCGGCGACGCTCGACGGCGAGGTGCGCGGTCTGGTCAACGCCTACGTCAAGGAGCACGTCACCGCCGCCGTCAGCGAGTCGGCCCCGACCGTGGACGCCATGCACCACCTGTTCCTGCTGGTGCACGGGATGGACCGCGACAAGGTCGTCGCCACGATCTGCGAGCACACCGACAAGGTCATCGTGTTCTGCCGCACCAAGCGCGGCGCGTCGAGCCTGTGCCAGGCGCTGTCCAAGCTGGGCATCGACGCCGCCGAGATCCACGGCGATCGCCGCCAGAGCGAGCGCGAGAAGGCGCTGGAGCGCTTCACCGACGGCCGGCTGCCCGTGCTCGTCGCCACCGACGTCGCCGCCCGCGGCATCCACGTCGACGACGTCAACGTCGTCATCCACTACGACCCGCCGGAGAACCACAAGACCTACCTGCACCGCTCTGGTCGCACGGCGCGCGCCGGCGCCTCGGGCGTGGCGGTGACCTTCGTGCTGTGGGACCAGGAGCTCGAGGTGCGCCGGCTCAAGCGGCGACTCCAGCTCGACGACCTGCCGATCGTGCGGATCTTCTCCAACGACGACCGGCTCCACGACCTCGCCGCCTTCGCCGACGCGCTCGAGGCCGGCGAGGCGTGACCCGGCGCCCGTGACGCCGCCGTCGTCCGGCCCGAACCACTACGAGCGCCTCGGCGTCGACGCCGACGCTTCCCCCGACGCCATCCGCAAGGCGTACCGGGTGCGGGCCAAGGACGCCCACCCCGACGCCGGCGGTGACCCCGACACCTTCCGCGCCCTGCGCCAGGCCTTCGACGTGCTGTCGAACCCGCTGACGCGCAAGGAGTACGACGACTCGCTGCACATCCGTCCCGGCGTGCGCTGGGACGCCGCGACCGGCACCGGCAAGGCCGACCGCGGCTGGAGCGGGATGGAGGGCGACTTCACCGGCGACGTGTCGTTCCCCGCCTACCTGCGCGACATCACGGACGCCCCGTGGCAGGCCGAGACCCGGCCCACCACCGACGACGAGGTCGAGCACCTCCCCGCCGCCGACGTGCAGTGGTGGTGGCCCCAGCACGCCACGACGCGCATCGTGCCGGCCGGCGCCGTGGTGCTGGTGGGCAACGACGAGGCCGTGGTGGCGGTCGACGCGCTCGGCGGACGCGACGCCTGGCGCGCCGGCATGCCCGGGCGCTGCACGCTGCCACCGGTCGTGGTCGGTGACACCGTGGTGGCCTGGACCGACGACGGCACCCTGCACGGTCTGGAGCTGGCCCGCGGCGTCACCCGATGGGAGCGACGGATCGGCCCGCCGAGCACCGCCGAGCTGCTGCCGTTGGCCGGCGCCGTGCTCGTGGCGCGCGCCGACGGCGTCGTCGGCCCCGTCGCCACCGCCGACGGCTCGCTCGGGTGGGGGGCACGCCTCGCCGGGCCGCCGAGCTCGATGGCGACCGACGGTCGCCACGCCGTCGTCGTGTCGGAGGGGACGACCGTCGAGGCCGTCGAGCTCCGGAAGGGTCGGCACCGCTGGCGCACCCGTTCGCGACTCCCGATCGACCTCCCGCCGGTCGTCCTCGGCGACTCGGCGTGGCTGTCGAGCGGGCGCGGCACCTTCCACCGGGTGGACCTCGCCACGGGCGCCGAGCGCGGGCAGTGGAGCGCCCGCACCGCCGTCGCCGGGGCCGTCGCCGACGACCGGACGCTGTACGTGACCGTCGCCGGGCCGGCCCAGCTGGTCGCCATCGATCCCGGGCTCGGGGTGCGGTGGTCGGTGAGCACCGACGTGGTGGCGCCCGAACCGGCCCTCGTCGACGACCTCGCCGTGCTCGCCGAACCGAGCGGCCGGGTGGCCGTGCATCGCCGTACCGACGGCGCGCTCGTCGGCGCAGCCCAGCTGGCGATCGAACCGCACGGCCCGCCGGTCGTCGTCGGCGATCAGGTCATGGTGCGCGAGCGCTCCGGCCGCCTGTGGTCGATGCGCCTGCCGATCGCCTGAGGACGATCGCGGCGCAGACGCTCACCCGTGGGACCGTCCGGCGCCGTCGGCGTCGGAGAGGACGGCGAGGCGTTCGACGCAGCGCTCGAACGCCGTCAGGTCGTGCCAGCGGCGCTCCGGGGCGACGGCACAGCGCTCGACGCCGCCGACGGCGCGCACCGCACCCTCGAGCATGGCGTTGTCGGCGAAGCCGAACGGCTCCACCCGGTGCCCGTCGTCGGGCACCCGATCCAGCAGCGAGGCCGACTCGTTGGTGTAGGCGAACACCGGCAGACCCCGCCCGAGGAACCACCCCACCTCGACGGCGGTGCCCACATCGGCGCTGACCCCACGCCAGGGCGTGAGGTTGGCGATGACGGCGTCGCACGACGCCATCAGCTCGACACAGCCGGCGAACACCGCCAGCCCCGCCTCCTGCGGTCGACCCGCCGCCAGCAAGGCCTCGACGTCGCCCTCGGCATCGAGTGGGAAGGCGGCGTCGAGCCCGTGCGCGGCGCACACCGCCCGCTTGGCGTCGCCGATGGCGGCGGCGTCGGCGAGGAACACCTCCGGCCCCGCCAGGTAGACCCGCCTCACGCCGAGAAGGCGCGGCGCAGGCTCGCCGCCAGCTGGGCGGTGGCGTCGGCGCCGGCCGGGATGAGCGTCGGCATGGTGGCGAAGCCGTGGATCTGGCCGTCGTAGCGCGTCAGGGCGACGTCGACGCCGGCGTCGGAAAGCTTGGCGGCGTACGCCTCGCCTTCGTCGCGCAGGGGGTCGAACTCGGCGGTGATGACCGTGGCCGGCGGCAGGCCCGCCAGCGCCTCGGTGGCGCACGCCAGCGGCGACGCCCGCGGGTGGTCGCGCGCCGCGTCGCCCAGGTACAGGTCGACGAACCACTGCATCGTGGCGCGGTCGAGGAAGTAGCCCTCGCCGTTCTCCTCGATCGACGGGTGCGACAGGGTGCAGTCCGTGACCGGGTACACGAGCAGCTGCGCTACGAACCCCGGCACGTCGCGCGCCACGACCGCCGACAGGTTGCCGCCCGCCGAGTCGCCGCCGACCGCCACACGGGCCGGGTCGCCGCCGAGCTCGGCGGCGTTCGCCAGCACCCAACGCGCCACGGCCTCGCAATCCTCGAGCGGCGTCGGGAACGGGTGCTCGGGTGCCAGCCGGTAGTCGACGTTGACCACGATGCAGCGCGCCTCGGCGGCGAGGTCGCGCGCCGTCGCCTGCGCCTCGCGGGCGGAACCGATCACCCAGCCGCCGCCGTGGATCCACACCAGGACGCCGAACGGTCCGTCGCCCTCGGGCGTGTTCACATACACCGGCACGCCCTCGATGTCGCGCTGGGTGACCGACGCCACGGGGGCACCCTCGCCGAGCATCTGGTTGAGGGCGCCGAAGGCGTGGCGGGCGTCGGCGGGCGCCATCTCGAACAGCGGGACGCCGCCGGCCTGATCGAGCAGGTTGAGCAACGTCGCCACCGCCGGGTCGAGTCGGTCGCTGCGGGTCACGGGGTGACCTCCAGCTCGGCGAGCGGTGCGTAGCCGTGGATGAACGCGTCGATGTCGTCGGTCGGGCCGGTCGCCGTCGAGGCGCAGTCGACGACGAGGATGTCGCGGTCGGCGACGTCGGCCGCCGTCGTCACCTCGACGACGCCTCGCATCGTGCCCGTCGTGCCGCACGTCGGCACGTTGAGGTTGGCGATGGCGATCGGTCCGCCGCTCGGTTCGAGCGCCAGCAGCTCGGCGCGGTGCTCGGTCACCCAGTCGACGACGAGGTCGACGCCGGTCGGGAAGTCCGGGGGCTCGCCGATCCCCTGCGACGCCGCCAGCGCCGGGATGCCGCGCTGGCCCGCGGCGCGGGCCGCACCCACGGTGCCCGAGATCTCGACGGTCGGGCCGAGGTTCTGACCGGCGTTGATGCCCGAGATCACCAGATCGGGCCGCTCGTCCACGCCGCCCTGGTCGATGGCCCACACGATGGTGTCGGCCGGGAAGCCGTCCACCGCCTTGGCCGGGTAGCCGCTGGCCGTGGTGGCGTCG
The DNA here is from genome assembly GCA_020439175.1 of Acidimicrobiales bacterium. Taxonomy (GTDB): domain Bacteria; phylum Actinomycetota; class Acidimicrobiia; order Acidimicrobiales; family Acidimicrobilacustridaceae; genus JAGQTE01. Next base: position 5,798 of record JAGQTE010000028.1, read on the forward strand.
GTGACGGTCAGCGGCCCGTCGGTGAGGTTGGCGCCCGTGCCGCTCTGGTTGGCGACCGGCGCCACCACCACGACCTCGGTGTCGGGCAGCGCCGCCAGCGCCTCGACCACGGCATCGATGCCGTCGGCGCCCACGCCGTCGTCGTTGGTGACCAGGATGCGCAGCGGCCGGGTGGCCGTCGTGCCGGCGGACGTCCCGGACGAGACGACCGACGAGCCGCTCGCGGCCGCCGTGCTCGTCGAGCCGGCGTCGGACGACCCCGACGAGCAGGCGCTCGACACCGCCAGCACCAGTGCCACGAGCACACCTGTGACAAGCCTTCGGCGCATGGTGTGGCCCCCCCGGTTCGGCTCGGACGTCGCGTGCCGGCGACGAGCGAGCGGTCAGCTGAGGCGCCCAGCCTCGCGCGCCGCCGCCTCGGCGCGCGCCAGCTGCGCCGCCACGATGTCGAGCCCGGCGTCCCAGAACCCCGGATCGGCGAGGTCGACGCCGACGATCCGTCCGAGGTCGGTCGGCGCCATCGAGCCGCCCGCCGAGAGCAGCTCGAGGTAGGACGGCACGAACGCCGCGCCTTCGGCTTCGTAGCGGGCGTAGACCGACAGTGCCAGGAGCTGGCCGTAGGCGTAGGCGTACACGTAGCCCGGCGTACCGATGAAGTGCGGGATGTAGCTCCACCAGCTGCGGTAGCCCTCGGTGACCTCGACGGCGTCGCCCAGCATGTCGGTCTGCGACGCCGTCCACAGCTCGGCGAAGCGCTCGACGGACAGCTCACCCTCGTCGCGCCGGGCCGTGTGCACGGCGTCCTCGAACCGGTTCATGGCCACCTGGCGGAACACGGTGGCGATCGAGTCCTCCAGCACGGTCGCCAGCAGGGCGAACCGCTCGGCCGGGTCGTCGAGCTCGCCGAGCAACAGGCCGTTGGTCACCGTCTCGCCGAACACCGACGCCGTCTCGGCCAGCGTCAGCGGGGTCGACTGGTGGAAGACGCCCTGGTGGCGGGCCAGGTAGGCGTGCAGGCCGTGACCGAGCTCGTGCGCCAGCGTCGACACGTCGCGGGGCTTGGACGTCCAGTTCAACAGGACGTACGGGTGATGCGACGGGACGGTGTACGCGCAGAACGCTCCGGGTCGCTTGCCGGGCCGCGTCGGCGCGTCGATCCAGTGCTCGTCGATGAACCGTCGTGCGATGTCGGCCAGCTGCGGCGAGAACGAGGCGTAGGCCTCGAGCACGAGCTGGGTCGCCTCGGACCAGCCGATCTCCTGCTCGGCGGCGGCCACCGAGGCCATGCGGTCGTAGTCGGCGATGCGGTCCACGCCGAGCACCTGGGCCTTGAGGGCGTACCAGCGCTGCGGGATGTCGTAGCGGCGCACCACGGCGTCGACCAACGCCTGCACGGACTCGTCGGAGGCCTCGTTGGCGAGGTTGCGCGACGAGATCCACGACGGGTAGCTGCGCAACCGGTCGTCGATGGACTTGTCGAGCAGCAAGGTGTTGAACACGTACGCCCGGGTGCGCAGGCCGGGCGCCAGGCCGGCCGTGACGGCGGCGGCCGCCTGGCTGCGCACGTCACGGTCGGGATGCTGGAGCAGCGACAGGCCCTGCTCGAGCCCGACCGGCACCGTGCCGTCGCCGTCCGCGTCGTCCGTGTCGTCGGCACCACCGCTGGCGAGTGCTGCCGGGAGGCGCACCTCGATGGCCGAGGTCAGCTCGCTGAACAGCCGCACCCAGGCGCCGGCGCCGCTGACCGACTTCTCGGTGAGGAGCCGTTCCTCCGGTTCGGAGAGCAGGTGCGCCCGATACCGGCGGATGTTGGCGATGTGGTGGGCGCAGAAGGCCAAGCGGTCGTCGGCCAGCAGCGCGTCGGCCGCATCGTCGTCGAGCTCGGCGAGCTCGAGCTCCAAGAAGACCAGGCGGGTGGCGATCGTCGTGGCGCGCTCTTGCACCTTCGCCATCAGCGCGCCGCGCTCGGCGTCGAGCGTGTCCTCGGCGAAGCGCAGCCCGGCGTAGGACCCGACGCGTCCGAGCACCTCCTCGAACGTCGCCACCTGCTGCATCAGCGCCGCCAGGCCGGCGGCGTCGAGCCCGGCGACCGTGCCGCGCGCCGCTTCGATCTCGTCGGCGAGCGCGCCCGCTTCGTCGAGGAGGGCATCGATGTCCCGGCCGTCGAGCAGCGGATCGAGCTCCCAGGCCACGTCGGCCGCCGTGCGGTCGGCGTCATCGAGGGCGGCGGTGCCGTCGGGGGCACGGCGCTCGGCGGGGATGGCGCGGGTTCGGGCGGAGATCGGGGTCAGGTCGTCATGCAGCACGGCGCCAATGCTACGAGGCTCGGGCGGCGGCGCTGTCGAGTGCGCTTGTAGGCTCCGGCTCCACTCGACAGGGAGGCACGTGTGCTCGAGACCGCCGACGCACCCCGCAAGCTCTCCAAGCGCGCCTACGCCGACGCGGTCGACGCGCTGCGCGTGGAGCTGATCAACCTCCAGTACGACGTCGCCCACAGCTCCCGCGCCGTCATCATCACCGTCGCCGGCGACGACCGGCTGTCCGTGGTCGAGGCGGTCGACGTGCTCAGCGAGTGGATGGACACCCGCTACCTCCCGGTGCGGGCGTTCGGCCTGCCGTCGGCCCGCGACCGCGAGCACCCGTGGCAGTGGCGCTACTGGGAGGCGCTGCCCGGCAAGGGCGAGATGGCGCTGTTCGCCGCCACCTCGCTGCCGGCGCCGATCCGGGGCGCCTTCTCCGGCAGGCTCGACGACGAGCACTTCGCCTCGGCCGTGTCGAAAGGGGTCGAGTTCGAGGCGACCCTCGCCGAGGACGGCGTCACGATGATCAAGCTGTGGCTGCACCTGCCCGGCCACGCCGCCGCCGAGCACCTCGACCAGTTCTTCGGTGACCATCCCGACCCCGACGCCCACCTCGACGAGCGCGATCGCCTCATGCTGGAGCGGCGCGACGAGATCGAGCCCGTCGTCGACCGCTACCTCCGCGCCACCTCCGGACCCGGCCGGGAGTGGCTCGTGATCGACGCCTCCAAGCACCGCCACCGCGACCTCGCCGTGGCCGAAGCGGTGCGCGACGGGCTGCGCGCCGCGCTGGACGGCGACGGCGACGACACGGAGACGTCGGGTCTCCCGAGTGCGGCTGCTGCGTCAGCCGAGGCCTGGTCGCGAGCGCAGCGCATGCCCGACGGCCCCCAGCGCCTCGCCGACGTCGACCTGGCTGCGACCGTCGACTACGACGCGTACCGCGACGAGCTCGAGGTGCTCCAGCGTCGCCTGCGCAACCTGTGGACCCTGGCCAGCGGTGAGTTGCGCATGAAGGCCGTCCTCGTGTTCGAAGGGTGGGACGCCGCCGGCAAGGGAGGCGTCATCCGCCGCGTGCACCGTCCGCTGCGCGCCGGCACCTACCTGGTCGTGCCGATCGCGGCGCCGACCGAGCACGAGCTGGCGCACCACTACCTGTGGCGGTTCTGGACCCGGCTCCCCCGCCCGTCGAAGATGACGATCTTCGACCGCTCCTGGTACGGACGGGTGCTCGTCGAGCGGGTCGAGGGGTTCGCCACCGAGGCGGCGTGGCGGCGGGCCTACAGCGAGATCCGCTCGTTCGAGCAGCAGCAGGTCGACCACGGCACCGTGCTCGCCAAGTTCTGGCTGCACATCGACGCCGACGAGCAGCTCCGGCGGTTCGAGGCGCGCGAGGAGACGCCGTACAAGAAGTACAAGATCACCACCGAGGACTACCGGAACCGCTCCCGCTGGGACGACTACGTCCTCGCCGCCGACGAGATGTTCGCCGAGACGTCGACGCTGGCGGCCCCATGGACCCTCGTCGCCGCCAACGACAAGCGCGCCGCCCGGCTCACGGTGCTGCGCACCGTCTGCGACCGCCTCGAAGCGGGCGTCACCGCCCACCTCTGACCCGATCCGATCCCCCGAACAGCGGAGGCACCGTGTCCCACGACATCCCCATCGACTGCGTCGAAGCCATGGTCGAGATCCCGCGCGGAAGTCGCAACAAGTACGAGTACGACCACGAGCGCGGCATCTTCCGCCTCGACCGGCGCCTGTTCTCGGCCACGGTGTATCCGGCCGACTACGGCTTCATCCCCGACACGCTCGCCGGGGACGGTGACCCGCTCGACATCCTGGTGCTGCTCGAGGATCCGACCTTCCCGGGCTGCCACGTCACCGCCCGCCCCATCGGCATGCTGGCGATGCACGACGACGCCGGCGACGACGTGAAGGTCATCGCCGTCGACCCCAAGGACCCGGTGTTCGAGAAGGTCCGGTTCCTCGAGGACATCCACGAGCAGTACCTGCGCGAGATCAAGAACTTCTTCGACGTCTACAAGCTGCTCGAGCCCGGCAAGTTCGCCGAGACCGGCGACTTCGGCGACCGGGACGCGGCGTGGGCCGAGATCGAGTCCTGCCGGGAGCGCTACCGCACCACCCCGATCAGCCAGGGTGGTGGCGTGCCCGACGCTCCGGCCGACGACGACGCCGGCTGACGAGCGCGCGCATGCCGGCGCGCTACCGTCCTGCCGTGCCCGCCGACCGTTTCGTCATCGTCGACGCCGACATGCTCGCGGGGTGGCGGCGGCCCACGAGCTCTCTCGACCAGTTGCATGACGCCGTCGGCCAGCTCCGCCGGCAGGAGCCCGACGTCGGCATCGCCGTGGTCGGTGACCCGGCGCTCAAGTGGGCGTTGCCCGAGTCCGAGCACGATCGCCTCGAGCTCGACATCACGTCGCGCTCCATCGTGTTCGCGCCCGCCGGCACCGTCGGCGGGCACAAGGGCTTCATCAGCCGCTGCGTCGAGACCGCCCGCGACCGGGGCCTGTCGCCGGTCGTGCTCTCCGACCAGGCGATCCCGGGCGCGCCACTGATCCGCGTGCGCCGTGACATGGCCGGCCAGTGGGTCTTCGACCTCGACACCGTCGTCACCACGACGGCAGCCGCCGTCGCCGCAGCCGACGCCGCATCGTACGGCGGTCACCACCGCCGACGCGGCCGGCGCTGAAGCCGGGACGGCTGCTCCAATGCGGCCGCCCTTCAATCAGGGGAGACCACCCACTATGTATTCATGGAGGTACAGGAAAAATGGGGGGTGACCTGGGCTTTTCTGTGGGGTGTGTGTGAATTGCCCACGGAATTCACATATTGCGAAGGTGCCAACGCAGGAAACGTTGAGTCGTCCCGTCCTCCAGGGCTCGAGGGGCATCGACCGGGAGGCCGAGTTCATCGCGCACTCTTCTCGCCAGATCTCGGTGCGTCCACGGATACAGCTGCCACTTGAGCACCAGAACGAATCCACCCGCCTTCTGGACCTCGTAGATCCAGTTCTTCGGCATCATCCGAACGACGAAGACCGGTCGAATTCCCAGGACCCCGGCCATTCGAACTTTGATGCGCAGTTCCCGTTGGTCCATGTATCCCAAGGTGTTCTTGACCTCCACACCGTAGGCCTGGTTGTCCCGTTCGAAGATGAAGTCCAAGTCATGTGCCGTCTCATCCCATCGCCGCCCACGGAACGAATTCACCTCACGTCCGTGGAGCACGAACTGGTGGCGAGCGAAACCCTCGAGCGTGAGCATCTCACCTTGAAGTCCTAGCGATGCCCCGATGTTCGGATGCGCGTACTCCTCGACGAGCGCCACGACTCGCGCCGCCTCACGCTTCGGATACCGGTAACCACGGTGCCACATCACGTGAATCGATCCACCAGTCGAGAGGGTCCGTTCCTCGGCGACGAGCAACCCCTGTTCGATCAGCATTCGTAGACCACGATTGGTGATCCAGTGGAACCACTGGCTCTCGAATGCAACCTCCAACTGACGTGAGAAGTAGACCCGCTCACGATTTCGATCGAAGTAGTCAGCCAGCGTGTTCAGGACCGTCTCGTCGGAACGAGCGTCAACGCCTTCCGGCATGTGGCCCTTGAGGTCACTACTCGGATCAGGATCGGAACCACTCGTCACGCTTGCTCCACAACCACCCGCGAGGATCGCCAAGGCCAATCGTGCCAGGGCAAGCCCGGTTCCATGTGGACCGATTTCACACAGACAACGGGTCACATCGGTGCCCACCGACCACAGTTCAGCTGACGCTGGGATCCGTCAGGGGCGACGGACGCGCAGCAGCGCTTCCTGGGCCATCGACACGCCGAGCGTCCCGTCGACGCTGTGCATCGTGCCCATCGCCAGACCGCGTGCGCCGGCGTTGGAGACCGACCGCAGCTCGTAGAGGAACCACTCGTCGGCGCGCATCGGTCGGTGGAACCACAGCGCATGGTCCAGGCTGGCGCCCATCAGGCGTTCGAGGGCCAGCTCCGGCACCGGCGCCCGCGCCGCCACCAGCGCCCCCATGTCCGACAGGAACGTCAGCACGCACCGGTGCACCGCCAGGTCGTCGCCGATCGGCCGCTTGAGGCGCACCCACACCCGGCGCGTCGCCTCGACGTAGCCGTCGGCGCGCGGCTCGGTCGGTCCCAGCTCGAGCATCTCCATCGGCAGGTAGGGCCGGGCATCGTCCGGGATGAAGCTGACGACGTTGCCCGCCTCGGCCGGCGACGGCACGTCGGTCGCCATCGGTTGCTGGTAGTCGACGCCGTCCTCGGGCACGTGGAACGACGTCGACACCTCGAAGATGGCCTCGTCCTCCTGCGTCGCCAGCACCCGACGCGTGGCGAACGACCTGCCGTCACGCGTCCGCTCCACGGCGTACACGATCGGCACGCCCGGCCGTCCGGGTCGGATGAAGTAGGCGTGCAGGGAGTGCACCAGCAGCGGCGCGTCGACCGTCGACGACGCTGCCCGCAGCGCCTGCGCCGCCACCTGACCGCCGTACACGCGCTCGCCATAGCCGCGGTCGGGGTTGGCGACGACATAGCGGTCCGGGCCGTCGGGCGCGCCGAGATCGAGCAGGTCGAGGAGTCGCCCGACGGGATCGTGTGCGTCCGGCGCGGCGCTCACACCGCGAACGGGTCGTGCCCGTCCATCGGCTCGCCGCAGAACTGACAGGTGCGCGCGCCGACGGTGACCGCGGCGTCGCAGGACGGGCAGCGCCGTGCCGGCGCCACCTCCCGCTTGCCGTTGACCGCACCGCTGCGCCCGTCGATCTCGAGCACCTTGGCCGCCAGGTCCGCGCTCGTGAGGCCCAGCCGCTCGGCGAGCAGCTCCCACATCGCCTCGGTCAGCAGCACGTGACGATCCAGTCGGTCCTCGACGTCATCGCTGGCCCGCCGCGTCCGGCTCGACTCGATCTGCGATTGCAGGTCCGCCGCCCGCCGGTGCCGTACCGCGTCCGCCGCTTCGTTGCCGTACCCCCACATGGAGACCAAGGCTCGCGGGCCGTCGCCTCGCCCGCAAGTGGTCGCGGCGCGCCGACCGGTGGCTAGCCTGACCCGGTGCCCCGCTACGAGTACCGCTGCCGCACCTGCGCCGCCACCTTCGAGCTGCGCCGGACCATGGCCGAAGCCAACGATCCGGCGACCTGCCCGGCCGGGCACGCCGACACGACCCGGCTGCTGTCGGTGTTCGCCAGCGTCGGCAGCAGCGACCAGGCACCCGCGGGCGCCGGCGCACCGATGAGCGGCGGCGGCTGCGGCGCCGGCTGCGCCTGTGCCCACGGCTGACCGCCACCGACCGCCGACGCGACGCGCGCTCCAGTTCCTGCCAGTCCTGCCGATAGGGAGGATGGTGCGCCATGGGGATCGATCACGTGCTTGACGTGGCCGAGCGGGATGCCGCCGGCGACGACGGTGAGGGAGGGGGCGGACTCGCGCCCCTGCCCAAGCGCGTCGACGACGAGCTCGCCGCGCTGCCGCCGATCGAGGTCGTCGACCAGCTGCTCGAGCGCACTGCGGCGCTGCTGCGCACCCTCGACACCGACGAGGCCGGTCTCGCCGAGGACGAAGAGGAGCAACGGCTCCGCATCGAGGCCGAGAAGAAGGAGTACCGGGCCGCCGCCGAGCGGGCGCTCGACGAGCTCGGCCAGTTCGGCGCAGAGGCCGAGAAGATCGCCACCAAGAAGGGCAAGCTCGACGTCCTCCAGCAGTCGATGGCTCGCGCCCGACCGCCGAAGGGCAAGCTCGACTACGCCCAGATCCGCACCGAGCTGCTCGACGAGCTGCGCACGGCACGGGGCATCACCGGCGCCATCCGCCTCCCGCGGATCGGCGAGCTGCTCGTCACCATCGGCGCCGCCGTCGAGCAGATGGTCGACGAGGCCGAGCACTACACCGAGCGCCGACTGCGCGAGGCGGCACAGGAGACACAGACCGAGACGAAGGAGGCGCGGGCGAGCTTCGACATCGGTCTGATGGTGCTCAACCGGGACCTCGTCACCCTCGACGAGGCCCTGCCCACCGCGGCTCGACCCTGGGGCAGCCCCGCGTGGCACGGCTGGCACCCGCCCGCCGACGACACGACACAGACGGTCGTCCGGCTCGGCGGGCTCGCCGACCCCCGTCTGCCGGCCGAGCTGCCGATGCTCTGGGCGTTCCCGCCCGAGGAGGGTCTGTTCCTCGACCCCGGTGCGCAGCACCGTGACGCCGCCATCGCCGCCGTCCAGTCGCTGACCTTGCGGGTGCTGTGCGCCATGCCGCCCGGCTCGGTGCGCGTCAGCGTCATCGACCCGAAGGGCCTGGGTGACGCCGCCGCGCCGCTGATGGGCTTCGCCGAGCACGGCGACGTGGTCCTCGGCGAGTCGGTCGCCACCACCGGTCCCGATATCGACCAGGTGCTCGGCGAGACGTCCCGACACATCGAGCGGGTCGTCCAGCACTATCTCCGGGGCCGGTTCGCCACCTTGGCCGAGGCCAACGCCGCCGCCGGCGAGATCGTGGAGCCGTACCGCCTGCTGCTGGTCTTCGACCACCCGGCGGGGCTCTCCGAAGCGTCCACCGCCATGCTGGCCGCCATCGCCGCCAACGGTCCGCGCTGCGGCGTGTTCCCCATCATCACGAAGCAGGCCCAGGTCGGTCAGGCGTTCGCCACGGCGTGGAACGCGCCGAAGCTCGACGGCCTCACGATGCACAAGGCCGACAAGCACGGGTTCGCCGTCACCTTCCGCAAGGCCGGCACCTGGCAGGTCCGCTTCGACGAGCCCCCCGCCGCCGGCCACGTCGACGCGCTCGACCTGACCGGCGGCCCCGTCACCGACGACGTGGACACCGGCATCGACATCGGCCCGACCGTCGAGATCGGACCGGTCGATCCGATGTTGCTCGACCGGCTCGTCGCCACCATCGGCGGGGGCGCCACGGCCCGCCGCGAACGTTCCGTGGCCATCGACCGGCTCTTCGCCGTGTTCGGACGCGGCGGTGGCATCGGCGGCGCCACGCTCGATCGTCCGGTCGACCCCGAGCAGTCGTCGACCTGGTGGCAGGCGAGCTCGGCCCACGGGCTGCTGGTGCCGATCGGGCGCACCGGCGCCGACGCCACCGCCGTGCGGCTCGACGCCTCGCGCAGCGGGTTGCTCGTCATCGGCCGACCGGGCAGCGGCATCGGCAACGCGCTGACGGCCCTCGTGCTCGGGCTGGGGTTGATCTACGGACCCGACGAGCTCGAGCTGCGCCTGCTGGGCATGGGCACGACGCCCGAGCTCGGACGGTTCGCCGAGCACGCCCTGCCCCACGCCTCGATCGTGGCCGACGAGGCCGATCCGGCACTGGTGGTCTCGGTGCTGGCCGACCTGGTCGACGAGCTCGAGCGTCGGTACGAGCTGCTGCGCAGCACGGTCGGCGAGCGCGCCGGGTTGGGGGCCTACCGAGACGAGACCGGCGAACGCCTGCCCCGCATCGTCTGCCTCATCGACCAGTTCGGTGCGCTGGCCCGCCGACGGCCCGGCACGGCGGACCCGACACCGCTGCTCGATCGGCTGGCTCGACTCGGAGGACCGGTCGGCATCCAGTTGGTGCTCGCCACCTCCACCGCCGACGCCGACGCCAAGGACCTCGGCGTGGTGGACCTGCTCGGTCCTCGCCTGCTGCTGCGCATGGACGACGACGACGCCCGCAGGTTCGCCGGCGAGGAGCTCGCCGACGAGGTGCGGGCCGCCGCGCTCCCGGGTGACGCCTCGCTGCTGGCGGCACCGGGCGACGTCGCCTCGCACCGGAGCCTGCGCACGGTGCTGGTGGAGCCGCTCGATCTGGAGTTGTGCCTGCGCGAGGTCCGCCGACTGGCCGACGAGCGCGGCACCGGGCGACGCCCGCGCGTCGTGTCCGGCCGCAAGCCGGCGCGGTTCGAGCAGGCCGACCTCGCCACGTTCGTGCGGCGCGCCGCCACCGACGTCCGCACGACGAGCCTGCTGCTCGGCGACCCGATCCAGCTCGGACCGCCCGTCGAGCTCGACCTGCGCCGGCGCGACGGCGAGAACGTCCTGGCGCTCACGCCCGACGCGGCCCAGGGTCAGGGCCTGCTGCTGGCGGCCGTGACCAGCGCCGTGTTCGCCCAGGGCGGCCACCTGGCGACGATGGCCCTGGACTTCATGCCGATGGAGGACGGCTTCACCGAGTCGATGCACGTCCTCGGCGCCGGCCCGTGGACGATCCAACCGGCCCGACGCCGGAGCATGGCCCAGGTCCTCGACGTCATCGCACGCATCGTGCGGGACCGCACCGACGCCGACGACGCCCGAGCCAAGACCGTGCTCCTGGTGCTCAACGGTCTCGGCCGGGCGCGCGAGCTGACGCTCGACGCCAGCGGCGCCCCGGAGGCCGAAGCGGCCCACCTGTACGAACAGCTCGAGGTGATCGTGCGCCACGGTCCCGAGGTCGGCGTCCACACCCTGGCGTGGTGCGATTCGCTGGAACGTCTCGAGCGGCGCCTGCCGCCCCGCCTGCTCGACGGGTTCGCCCGGCGGATCGCCGGTCCGGCCTCAGCCGAGGACGGCGTGGTGTTCGCCGACACCGAGACCACGGCGACGCTCAGCGCCAACCAGGCCGTGCTCGTCGACGTCGACCAAGGCCGACTCGAGACGTTCGCTCCCTACGCCGCGCCGCCCCGCGACTGGTTGCTGCGCGCCGTGCAGGCCGCATCGGGCCACACCGACGACTGATCCGACGAGGTGCGTCACAGCACCTTGCGGATCAGCTTCTCCTTCCACGACGAGTACGGGGCGTACAGCAGCGGCGGATCGGGCTTCGTCGGCTTCTCGAGCACCGACTTCAGGTGGCTGAACGTGTCGAAGCCGGTCTGGCCGTGGTAGGCGCCCATGCCCGACGGACCGACACCGCCGAAGGGGAGGTCGGGGACGATCAGGTGCACGATGCCATGGTTGACGCACGCGCCACCGGAGCTGGTCTGGCCGAGCACCCGCTCGACCGTCTCCTTCGACCGGCTGTAGACGTACAGCGCCAGCGGCTTGGGGCGATCGTTGACGAAGTCGATGGCGTCGTCGACGCTCTCGACCGAGATGACCGGCAGGACGGGACCGAAGATCTCCTGCGTCATCAGGGGGCTGTCGACGTCGGGGTCGACGACGATCGTCGGGGCGAGGTAGCGGTCCTCGACGTCGGCGGTGCCGCCGGTGACGATCGTGCCGCCGTGACCCTCGAGCAGGCCGGTCAGCCGAGCGAGGTGCCGTTCGTTGACGATGCGGCCGAAGCTGTCGCTGCGCTGCGGGTCCGCCCCGAAGTACTCACCGATCACCGCCGTCATCTTGTCGACGAGGACGTCGCGCACCGACGCCTCGACGAGGAGGTAGTCGTTGGCGACACAGGTCTGGCCGGCGTTGAGGGTCTTGCCCCACACGATGCGATGGGCGGCGACGTCGAGGTCGGCGTCGGCGGCCACGATGGTCGGGCTCTTGCCGCCGAGCTCGAGCGTGACCGGCGTGAGATGCTCCGCGGCGGCACGCATCACGACGCGGCCGACGTCGGTGGAGCCGGTGTAGAAGATGTGGTCGAAGCGCTGCTCGAGGATGGCGGTCGTCTCGGGGACGCCGCCTTCGATGACGACGACGGCCTTGTCGTCGAGGTACCGGGGGATCAGACGGGCGAGCACCGCCGAGCACGCCGGTGACACCTCCGAGGGCTTGGCCACGACGCAGTTGCCGGCCGCCAGGGCCGCCGCCATCGGCAGCAGCAGGAGCTGGATCGGGTAGTTCCAGGGGGCGATCACCAGCGCCACGCCCAGCGGCTCGGGCACGACCCGGGCGCGGCCGGGCAGCCCCGTCAGGGGGACACCGGCCCGGCGGGGCTTGGCCCAGCGCTCCATGTGCTTGAGCGTGTGGGCGATCTCCTGCTTCGAGGCGCCGACGTCGGCGGTGAAGGCCTCGAGCACCGGCCGACCCAGATCCTCTTGCAGGGCGCGGACGAAGTCATCCTCGTGGTCGTTGAGCATGGCGAGCAGGCCTTCGAGCTGGGCTCGACGCCAGGCCATGGAGCGGGTGCGCCCGGCGCGGAACTCGGCGCGCAGCCCGTCGACGATCTCCCGGTACGGACCCTCGGGGCCGTCGGCGTGCACGGGCAGCGGCGTGCTGGCGGTATCGGTCATGGATCCCCCTTGGATCGACCTCGGCTCGGCTCGACCGTCGGCCGCTTCGGTGCGCTCTGACACGGGCGCACAGCCACGCACCACGCTAACCCGCCACGGGTCGAGACGGCACGTGACGAATCGGCGTGCGCGGCCGCCGGGTCCGACGGCACACCCTCAGGGGCGCAGCAGCCCGAGCAGCGGGACCGACACCTGGACCATGGCGAGCAGCTCGATGACGGCCGCCGCGATCGAAACGGTCCCGTCCAGCTGGCGCGCCAGCGCCAACCCGACGACCACGATCACCAGGAGACCGACGAGGGCCAACGCCGCCACCGCAACCTGCCGCACCGGCGGGCGGGCCGGCGCCCCGGGCTCGGACACCGGCGGTCGCACGTCGGCGCGGCGCGCGGCCCAGACCCAGATCAGCACCACGTTGCCGGCGGCGACGGCGACGAGCACGCCGACGAGCGGGTCGGCGACCAAGGCCACGAGCGCGGTCACGGCCGCCCACGCCGGGAGCACCCCGGTGGCCACCAGCTGCCGGTCGCGCCGGGCACGCACCTCGGCCGGGACGCCGGCATCGGCCGGACCGCGCTCGACCGATGCCCGCAACGACGTGACGCCGAGCACGCCGCACGTCGACAGCAGCAACGCCGCCCCCAGGAGCACCACCCGACTGATCAGCTCGTCGGTGGACAGGTCGGCGTCGAGCGCCTCGGCGAGCACCCGCACGATGCCGACCGGCAACGCCAAGGCCAACAGGGTGGACAGGTTCATCAGGACGGCGAGCGCACCCGGCCGGCGCGCCCACGGCGATCCCTGCGGTGCCTCGTCACCCGGCAGCTGCATGGCGGCGGCGGTCGGCACCGCCCCCAGGTCCACGACCGGTGGCGACGCCGGCATGCCCGCGACCGATGCCCCGACCGGTGGTGGGGCCACGGCCGGTGGGGGGGCCACGGCCGGTGGTGAGGCCACGGCCGGTGCCGGCGCGCCGGCGACCACCGGTGGCGGCGGCGTCAGAGCCGAGTCGGTCGGCGGCAGCGGCGTCGGCGCGCTGGCCACCGTCAGGTCGAACCCGTCGTCGGTGCCGAAGCCCGACCCGCCGGAGCTCGCTATCGGCGGCGGCGGCGGGGTGGCTGCCGGCGACGGCGCCTCGTTCGCCGGCACGGGAACCGCACCGGGGGCCGGCGCCGTCAGGGCGCTCAGCACGCTCAGCTGGGAGTTGCCGAGGTAGACGACATCGCCCGGCCCCAGCAGGACCGGTCCGGCCAGGCGGTACCCGTGGACGAACGTCCCGTAGGAGCTGCCCAGGTCGGCGATCAGCAGCCCTTCGGGATGCGGCTCCAGCCGGACGTGGCGCCGGGACACCGTCGGGTCGAAGAGTCGGATGCCGTCGACCTGACGGCCGATCTCGATCGGTTCGAACACGTCGACGACGCGGGGATGGTCCCCGGGCTCATCGATGCGGATCCGAAATCCCACGCTCGGCCTCCCCCGCCGGACCGGCCAGCGCCGGCACCGTGCAGGAGCCTACTGACGTCGACGCCGCTGCTCCGTGGTTCCCGTCGACGCGCGCCCGGCGCCGACGGCGCGTGCTCAGGGTTGCTGGTCGCCGTCGAGCACCTGGGAGGGATCCCACGTGTCATCGACCACGTCGGGATCCAGCGTGCGCTCCACGGTCCGGGCCATCTCGGGACGGCCGAAGAGGTAGCCCTGCGCCAGCAGCACCCCGAGCCCCGCGAGCTCGCCCAGCTGCTCCTCGGACTCGACGCCCTCGGCGATCGACACGATGCCCAGCTCGGCCGCCATCGCCGCCATGTGGCGCACGATCGACGCCGCCGGTGCCGCCAGCGGGCCGTCCGAGCCGACGTGGGTGACGAAGCTCGACGCCACACGGATGTAGTGCAGCGAGAAGTCGAGCAGGTACTGCAGCGAGGACATCCCGGTGCCGAAGTCGTCGAGCCCCAGCTTCACGCCGGTGTTGTGCAGCTCGCGCAGCACGGGCCATGCCGACGCCCCGGTGAAGCGCAGCGAGCTCTCGGTGATGTCCAGGCACAGCTGACCGGGTTCGATGCTGTGACGCGCCAGCGACTCGTTGACCACAGCCGAGAACCCGTCCGACGCCAGCTGGCGGCCACCCACGTTGCACGCCATGAACAGCGGTCGACCCCCGGGCCGGTGGTGCGCCCACTCGGCCAGCTGCCGGCAGGCCTCGTCGATCACGAACTCGCCCAGCCGGACGCTCATGCCGGTCTTCTCCATCATGGGCATGAAGTCGTGCGGCAGCAGCAGACCCATGTTGGTGGCGCCCGGCGCCTTCCACCGCACGAACGCCTCGAACCCGACCGTCTCGCGCGTGTCGCTCAGGACGATGGGCTGGTACACGAGCACGAACTCGCCGTCGTCGAGTGCGCTCGACAGGCGCGACTCGTCGACGCGCGTCTCGTAGCGGCCGCGCTTGGACTCGTCGTGGATCTCCCAGGGCGACCCGGCGTCGCGGGCGGTGGCCAACGCCCGGTGGGCGTCGCGGATCAGGTCGTCGGTGTTGTCGTAGTTGTCGGCGCTGATGGCGGCGCCGATGATCGGCCGCACCACCACCTCGTCGGAGCCGAGCTGCACCGGCTTCTCGAGGAACTCGACGAGGAACGTGGCGATGGCCTCCAGCGCGTTGACGTGGTTGACGCCCTCGAACACCAGCGCGAACTCGGCGCCCTCGTAGCGCAGCACCTTCGTGCCGGGCATGTCGATCGTGCCCAGGCGCTCGCCGATGGTGCGCAGCAGCCGGTCGCCGGCGTCGGCGCCGTAGGCGTCGTTGATGTCGCGCAGGAGGCCGACACCGACGAACGCCACGACGGCGCGGGCGGACGCGGCGTGGCTGCGCTTGATGGCCATCTGGGTCCAGGGCGACAACATCGAGCGCGACGGCAACCCCGTCACCGGGTCGCGCTCGACCTGGGGAGCGGCGCCCGCGTCGGCGGGCGGTGGGGGCGCACCTCGCTTGAGCCGTCCCAGCATGGACTTGTTGCCGGAGGGTCCCCCGGCTGCCGACTCGCTCACCGTCGACCCCCTGTCGTTCGTCGCCGCCTCCCGACAATACGCGCTGCGCCGACGGGGCCGCAGTCCGCCGAGCCGGGGCCGCCCGACGGTGGGTAGACTCGCCCGCCGTCGGGCGGTCCAGGGGGACCGCTGCACTGGAGGATGCGACGTGTCTGACCTGATCCTGTTGAAGTTCGACGACACCTATGGTGCGCAGTCGGCCATGAACGCCGTCCGGGCGCTCACCGAGCTGAAGTACGCCTGGATCGACGATGTCGCCATCGTCGAGCGGCACAAGTCCGGCCGCGTCTCCACCCACACGACCCACGGGTCGGTCACCGGCGGCGCCCTGTGGGGCGGCCTGCTCGGCATGCTGATCGGTCTGCTGTGGCCGCCGACCATGTTCCTGGCGCTGTGGGGCATCGGGATGGGCACCGGCGCCCTGGTCGAGAAGCTGTCCAAGGAGACCGGCCTCGACAAGGAGATGCTCGACGAGATCCGCGGCTCGCTCGACAAGGGCACCTCCGCCCTCCTGCTGCTGGGCGCCTCGGGCGACGTCGACCAGATGGCCAAGGCCTTCGCCGACTACAACCCCACCGACGTCATCCGCAAGGAGATGCCGGAGAAGGCGATCGCCAACCTCAAGGAGGCCCTCGAGAACGCCCCCGAGGCCGCCGAGTGATCGATCCCGGCTGAGCCGGATCGCACGATGGTCGTAGCGGGCCCGCCCTCCGGGGCGGGCCCGTGCGCGTCTGCGTCGCCCCGCGGCGTCAGGCCGGCGCCACCACCGGGTCGATGCCCAGGTCGCGATAGGTGAGCAGCGGCAGGTAGGGCACGGACCGGTCGGCGAAGAAGCCTGCGGCGTCGTCGCCCCGGTCGACGAGCGTGACGGCGGCGACGACCTCGGCCCCGAGGTCGACGACGCGTTGGTAGGCCTGGTGCATGGAGCCCCCGGTCGTCACCACGTCCTCGAGCAGCACGACCCGGGTGTCCGCATCGAGCACGGCGCCCTCGACGAGTTGGTTGGTGCCGCGGCCCTTGGCCTCCTTGCGCACGACGAACCAGTCGCAGCCGGTCACGACGGCGATGCCGTGCGCGAACTGGTCGGCACCCATCGTCAGCCCACCGACGGCGTCGTAGGTCACCCCGGCATCGGCGAGCAGGGCCACGATGGCCTCGCACGCCACCCGCAGGTCGTCGCCGGAGGCCAGCGCCCGCTTGGCGTCGAGGAAGTCGCGGCTGTACGCGCCGGAGCGCAGCTGCACCGGTTCGTCGAGGCGCAGGTGGCCCTTGGCGAGCACGGCGGCGAGGGTGTGGGCGCGGGCGTCGGTCATGGGCTGCATCCTGCCACCCGCCGCGGCGCGTCGACAGCGCCGCCACGCCGGCCGGCGACGGCGCGTCAGTAGCCTGGGACGCATGCTGATCTTCGGCTACGGGCCGCGGGCGCCCAAGGATCGTGGTGCGGTGGCACCGCTCCAGTGCGCCAACTGCGGCAACGTCACCTGGTACGACCTGGTCACGCAGCGCAGCTGGTTCAGTCTCTTCTTCGTGCCGGTGTTCCCGGTGCGCACCACCGATGCACTGGTGTGCACCACCTGCCAGCACGCCATCCCGCTCGGTCGGCCCGCCGCCACCGCAGCGATCGACATGGTGCGCACCACCGAGCGGCACCGCAACGGTCAGCTCGACGCCATGGCCTACGGCCAGGCGGTCGACGCCTTCTGGCAGCGGGTCGACGGACGCGTGGGACCCGGTCGCACCCCCGAAGGGGCCAGCTGGTGGTCGGCACCGAGCGGCGGTCCC